>CAYQMW010000023.1:0-20653 GCA_964418715.1 uncultured Methanobrevibacter sp.
TACCTCCAACTGAAACTCCAGATGGAAGACCAGGTTTCGCTATAATGATTTGTCACATGTCTAAAAAAGCATTAGATGAAGAAATTATGAACAGAATTGGTCAATGTGTTTTAACTGCTCCTACTGCAGCAGCTTTCAACGCTCTTGAATCTGAGGATACATTTGCTACTGGAAGCAAACTTAAATTCTTCGGTGACGGATACCAAACTGAAAAAGACATGGATGGAAGAAAAATGCATGTAATTCCAATTATGTCTGGTGAATTCTTAGTAGAAGATGCAATGGGAGTTAAAGATGGTGTTGCTGGAGGAAACTTCTTCATCATGGCAGACAGTCAACTCTCAGCTGTAGTAGCTGCTGAAGCTGCTGCTAATGCTATCGGATCTGTTCCTGGTGTAATCACTCCTTTCCCTGGTGGAATGGTTGCTTCCGGTTCTAAAGTTGGTTCCAAATATAAATTCTTAAGTGCATCCACCAATGAAAAAGAATGTGTAACTTTAAAAGATGTTGTTGACACTGAATTACCTGATGATGTTTTCGGTATGGTAGAAATTGTTATTGATGGTGTTGACGAAGAATCTGTTAGAGCTGCAATGAAAGCAGGTATTGAAGCTGCTTGTACTGCTCACGGTGTTTTAAAAATCGGTGCAGGAAACTATGGTGGAGATTTAGGTCCTTACCAAATCCACTTAAAAGATTTATAAATAGTTATATAATTTATAACTATTTTTCTTACTTTTTTTATTTTAATCCTAAAAGAATTTTCCTATTTTTATTATTAACTGTCATTAACTACTGTTTTTCTTTATACAATAATTTTTCCATAGTCTGATAATTTAAATTCATAATCTCTTTATCAGTTAAATTCACACCTGTAATTAAGTTATTTTCTTTTAACTTTTTTATAACCTCATCAAGAGTTTTAGAATCAGGTCCACTAATTAAATGAGAGTGAATTCCTTGAGATAATGCTTCAATACTATCTAAGGTATGTCGAACTTCACTTCGCTCATGAGTTTCAATGTATTCAATTAAATCTTCTTTGGTTTTAACACCTACATCAATGGAAAACGGTTTTTCAATACCTGGAAAATGAAATTCAACACTTTCAATTGTACAACCATGGTCTAAAATAATTGAAATTTCTTTTTCAATATCTCCTGATCTATTAGTGTCTGTAACTCTTACAAGTTGTGGTGCAATTGCAGATAAAAATAGATCTGATCCTCCACTTGTCTCTGGAGAGATAACTTTATTTGCACCTGCATTATATAATCTTTTTATGTTTTCTTCTCTGCTTGCTCTTGATACAATCCATGTATTTGGTGAAAAGTCCCGTATACTTAAAACAATAAATAGGTTTGTAACATCATTACCTGTTGTTAAAATTAGTCCATTAGATTCTTCAATTTTAAACTGATTCATAATATTTTGATCTGTTGCATCACCTAAAATTGTTAAAATATCGGGGTTCTGGTCAATATTTTTTTCTGTATTTAATTTTTCTATTACCTCTTTATCATTATCAACAACTATTACTTTCTGTTTTCTTTTTATAAGTTCATTTAAAACTACAATACCTACACGACCATATCCGCATAAAATATAATGACCATTCATGTTATTAATTTTTTTATTCATCTTGGAATGCCTTCTACTTCTTTTTAATTCATTAGAAATATTTTCAAAAACAGTACTAAATATATAAGCAATTATACCGATTCCGGCAAGGGATAAACTTATAGTAAATATTTTTTCTACTGGTGTTAAAGGGTAAATATCTCCATATCCTACAGTGGCAATTGTAATAACAGTATAATATATAGAATCAATTAAACCTAGGTTCATTATTTTCATAGAACCAATAATTCCATAGAGAAATATACATATTGTAAAGATTAATCCTGCTAATAATATATAATTATTCTGAAGCATATATTTTAGTCTGTCTATCCTTGAGCCCAAGTTAACACCATTGTTTTTAATTAATTTTAATAAAATTATAATTTTGTTAAAAAATAATAACAATAAAAATATTTAATTTAAATATAATAATATTAATTATTTAATATTTTATATTATTTATCATATATTTGAATTAAAAAGATATAGTTTAATAGAGTTTAATATAAATTTAAAAATAAGAATTAATGTTTTTACTTAATTAATAAACATAAATTAATATTTACAGTGGTGATATTATGGATCCAATAGATATGATGGCAACAGATTTAAATTGCGAATATTTGGGACTTAATAGGATTTGTTTAATGGAGTCAGCAGGAAAATCTCTATCTGATGAGGTTGCTAAAATAATAACCTATAATTATTCTTACCCAATAAAGGTTTTACTTTTTGCAGGTTCAGGAGGTAATGGGGGAGATTGTTTTGTTGCAGCAAGATATTTATTAAATAGAGGCTTTGAAGTTGAAGTCTATTTGTTAAATACACTTGAAAATATTAAATCAAAAGATGCTAAGGCAAATTTAGAAGTACTAATTAATATGCAACCTAGAATTTCATCACTTAAAATCAAAAATATTAATGATTTATCTGATTTTGATAATATTGACCTGGAAGAGGAAATTGTTATTGTTGATGGAATACTTGGAACAGG
Organism: uncultured Methanobrevibacter sp.; assembly: GCA_964418715.1. GTDB lineage: Archaea > Methanobacteriota > Methanobacteria > Methanobacteriales > Methanobacteriaceae > Methanarmilla. The sequence goes on from CAYQMW010000023.1 coordinate 2,618, forward strand.
TATTCAGGGAAAATTAAGGCCTAAAGCAAGAAAAGCAATAGAAACAATAAACAGTGCAAAGGGAATTAAAATTGCCGTTGATGTTCCATCAGGTCTTGATCCGTTAACTGGTGAAGTATGTGATTTGGCAGTTAAAGCAGATTATACAGTAACCTTCCACAGAATAAAAACAGGTGTTAAAATTGCAGATGAAGATATTGTTGGTGGAATTGTAAGTTGTGATATTGGAATACCTCTGGAAGCAGAAATATTTGTTGGATATGGAGATTTGATTAAAATTCAAAATAGAAAACCTTCATCCCATAAAGGCTCAAATGGTAAATTATTAATTGTTGGAGGAAGTAAGGATTACTCTGGAGCTCCAGCTATTGCAGGAATGTCTGCAATATCATCAGGTGCAGATTTAGTTTATGTTGTTTGTCCAAATCCTGCAAGTTTGGCTATAAAGTCATTATCTCCTGATTTAATTGTTAAAGGTTTAAGTGGAGATTACCTTTCAGTTGAACATCAGGGGGAAATTTTAAAACTTGCAGAAAATGTTGATGCAGTTTTAATAGGTCCTGGTTCATCATTAAATGATGATACCGGTAAATTATTTAATATACTGGTACATAAAATAAAAAAACCAATCGTTTTGGATGCTGATGCTTTAAAACTTGTTGATATAAACTTAATTAAAAACAGGGACGATATTATTATAACTCCTCACTTATTTGAATTTAAAACTTTCTTTGAAACTATCATTAAAGAAAATGATATTGATTCTGATACTCTTAATGCGTTATCTGAAGATTTGGATTATAATTTAATTAATGGTCAAATAGAGTCCTTGCAAACTATTACAAAATCTATTAAATCAACTGTTGTTTTAAAAGGTAAATATGATTTGGTTTTAAAAGATAATAAGTTTAGAATAAATAAAACGGGTAATCCCGGAATGACTGTTGGAGGTACTGGTGATGCTTTATCAGGTATTGCTGTAAGTTTACTTTCACAAGGATTAAATACTTTTGATTCAGCAGCTCTTGCACTTTACTTAAATGGCAGGGCAGGTGATTTGGCATTTAATAAACAAGGTTATGGATTTTCTGCAACAGATATAACTGAATATCTTGGTGCATTAATGGCAAACATAATAAAATAATGATAATAATAGGTGTAGAATGTCTGACTATGTAAAAGCCATTTTTAAAAGCAGGCCTAATCGTTTTATTGCTCTTTGTGAGGTTGAAGGTGAAGAGGTTAAAACCCATGTTCCAAATACTGGTCGCTGCAAGGAGCTCTTAATTGAAGGAGTAGAGGTTTACCTTAAACCAAGTGATAATCCTAAACGTAAAACAAAATACTCACTAATTTTTGTTAAAAATAAGGGGGAGTTAGTATCTCTACATTCTCAGGATGCAAATAGGGTCGTTTTTGAAGCAATAAAACAGGGTAAAATAAAAGAGCTTCAAGGTTACACGGAAGTTTTATCAGAAAAGACAATAGGCAATTCTAGAATAGATATTTATCTTAAAAAAACAGATAAAACTAAAACAGAAGATTGTTACTGTGAGGTTAAAGGTGTAACTTTAATTAAAGATGGTATTGCACAGTTTCCAGATGCACCAACTGAAAGGGGTTCTAAACATCTAAGAGAACTTTTAAAACTTAAAAAAGAAGGTCATCGTGCTGTTGTATTTTTCTTAATTCAACATCCTGCAGGAGACTATTTTAGACCTAATTGGGAAAATGATCCAGTATTTGCCAGAACTCTAAGCGAAGTATATGCTGAGGGAGTTGAAATATTGGTTTATAGATCAATTAATACTCTTGAAGAAGTTACACTTGATGATAAGTCTCTTGATTTTACTTTGAATAAATAATTAGGTTCTTTTAGAAAATAAGTTAAAAATAAGTAATATGGTGAAGAATTATAAATCAAGTATATCTTTAAAGACTTCACCGATAGAATGGTTTATTACAAGATTTGCCATATAATCATATGGTGTTTCACTTTTATTAATTAAAATTAGATTTTTCCCATTAAAATATTGTATTAGACTACTTGCAGGATAAACTACAAGTGAGGTTCCACCAATTATTAAGGTTTCACAATTAGTGATATAATCTATTGAAAAGTTCATAGTGGCACTGTTGAGGGGTTCTTCATATAAAACAACATCAGGTTTAATTATTCCTCCACATTCACATCTAGGTATCCCTTCACTGTTTAAAATAGTATCAATCTCATAACTTTTACCGCAGCGGATACAATAATTTCTATAGACACTTCCGTGAAGTTCATATACATTTTCACATCCTGCCTTTTGATGAAGACCATCAATATTCTGTGTAACAATTGCCTTTAATTTACCACAATCTTCTAATTTTTTAAGTCCCATATGGCAGGCATTAGGTTCTGCATCTTTAAATATTAAGTGTTTTTTATAGAAATTGTAAAAATCTTCTGTATGATTTACAAAATAAGTATGTGAGATTATTTCCTCAGGAGAAAGTACATAATTTGTTTTTTGATTATATATTCCATTTGCACTTCTAAAATCCGGAATTCCACTTTCAGTTGAAACTCCTGCACCTCCGAAAAATACAATATTATCTGATTTTTCAATAATCTCTTTTAAACTATTAATTTTCTCATTTAAATCCATAGGATTACCGCTTTTCATTGATTTTTATAAAATTATTTAGTTTTAGTATAAATTTATTAAAACAAGCATGTCCTTAAAATAAAAATAGCAGGCTCTTAATTTAAAAGTAAAAATAAAAAAAGTAGGATTTGTAGTTAAATAACTACAAATTAAGTTTTTGATAGTTTAAACCTTGTAAGTTATGGTATTTAATCATACCTTCAAATTCTTTTTGATCTGTTTCTTTGTCTTCGAAGGTAATTTGTTCAATACTATGTAAACTGAAAGGTGATTCTCTAGTTAATGGTTGTATGGAACCTTTGAATAATTTCATAACAACTTTACCGGAGACTCTTCTTTGCATTTGATCAATTGCTTGATCAAGGTCATCTCTTAAAGGTTCTTGCCACATTGCTCTGTAGACTAAATCTGAATATAAGGTACTCATATATTCTGCAAATCTTAATTCATCTACTGTTAAAACCAATTCTTCTAAAGCTTTATGTGCAGCAATTAATAATTTTGCACCAGGAACTTCATAATTTTCTCTGGATTTAAATCCTACCATCCTGTTTTCAATAGTATCTACTCTACCAATTCCATTATCTCCAGCTATTTTATTAGCTTTCCAGATTAAATCTACTAATGGCATCATTTCTCCATCTATTGCAATTGGAATTCCTTCTTCAAATTCAATTGTAACTTTTTGAGGAGTGTCATTAGCATCTTCAACAGACTTGGTCCATTCATATATTTCTTCAGGTGGTTCGTTTGCAGGATCTTCTAATACATCTCCTTCAATACTTCTTCCCCAAATATTTATATCAATACTGTAAATTTTATCACTTGGAAGTGGAAGACCATGTTCTTTTGCATATGCAATTTCTTCAGTTCTGGTTAAGTTTAATTCTCTTATTGGAGCAATAATTTTAAGATTACTCATTGAATTAATTATAGCTTCAAATCTGAATTGATCATTACCTTTTCCAGTACAACCATGTGCAATTGCAGTTGCTCCTTCTTTTTCAGCTATTTCAATAATTTTCATTGCAATTAAAGGTCTTGCAAGTGCAGTACTTAAGGGGTATCCTTCATATTCTGCATTTGCTTTAATTCCTCTTGAAATATATTCATTTGCAAATTCTTCTTTTGCATCAATAACATAATGTTTTCCATGATTTAGGTTATCTGCAGAGTTTTGTGATTTATTAATTTCTTCTTCAGGTTGACCAACATCAACACATGCAGTAATAACTTCATAATTATATTCTTCTTCTAATAATTTTACACAAACAGTAGTGTCTAAACCTCCACTGAATGCAAGAACTACTTTCTCCATTAAATCACCTGTATTATTTATATATGATTTTTTTTAAGATTTAAAAAACTGATTTTATAAAAATAAGTTTTATATTAATTTTATTTATATTTGATTTATTATATAAATTTAAGTTAGATTGAATTTTTAAAGCTTTTTTCATTTAATAAATTTATTTAATTTTTATTAATTTTTATTAATTTAATTTATTTAATTGAAATATTTTGATTTAAGTAGATTTTCATGCTCCTTTTTAAATATTGAAAAATAATAATTTTTATTATATTTTTTTAAAATAGTATTACTTAAAAACGTTTAGGTTAATTTAAATAAGATACTTTAAAAATCTTATATTGAAATTAAATTAGTTTTTAACTATGGTTTAAAATGATTTCAAATAAAATTAATGTTATATGCTTGGTTTAAATTCATTTTTTAATTTGAAAAAATCATTATTAGAATAAAAAATTTTCATCAATCAATTTATAAACTTAAACAAATCTTTTAATAATTATTTGGAGTTTTTATTATGGAGATGGATAAATTATTAAATCAAAATTTTAACAATCAAATTTTACTTAATGATTGTAATATTGAATTAATACGCTCATCTCAGTTTTCAGGAGCATATATTGCTGCAAATAGAAGATTATATGGTTATATTCCAAATAATGCTATTTTTAAAAAAATTTTAAAAGAGTCTATTAAAGGTGTTCCTTTAATAAAAATTGGAGACTCAGGTGATAAACTTATGATAGTAAGTGGAGTTCATGGAAATGAACTACCTCCACAACTTGCAAGTTTATATTTAATAAATTATTTGCTTTCAACTGAAATCAAAGGAACTGTATATATCATTCCTTTTGCAGCACCTAATGCTACAATGAATAATTCCAGATCATTTAAAGGTATGGATTTAAATAGGTCAACTCTTATTGAAGGTTCTATAACTAATAAAATCTTTGAAATAATAAAAGATGAAAATATTAAGGCTGTCGGTGATTTTCATTCAACTGGAGTAAATAGTACTCCTGGTATTGAATCGGTTTTTTCAAGTTCAAATCCAACAGTTGAAAGTTATAATATTGGGCAGTTTATATCTCGTAATGTGGGGTCTAAATTATTAAATTATCCAAAAGCCGGAGATAATTATAAAGGGGCTTTAGAAGATGAATGTAATCTTGCAGGAATTCCTTCTGTAACTTGTGAAGTTTTATCTCCTTTTAGTTATCTGAAAAAAGGTGCACATGAGCGTTCACTCCTTCAGATGTACAGTTTCTTATCATACTTTAATATATTTAATGATTAGAATCTTGATTTTAATAAAATATTATTTTTCATATGCTCTAGGCTAAAGAATATTTAAATACAAATTTAAAATCTAATTATTTAGTGAAAATTAATTTTTTTAAATAATTATTTTATTATATATTATATTTTGAAGTATTCGTCAGTGGTTTTATGTCTAATTATAAAGTTCACAGTCTAGTTGGATTAGTTTTAGGGTTTTTATTTTTCTTAAATCCTATAGCAATGGCTTTAACATTAATTGGAGCAAACTTTCCAGATAATGACCATAAAATTAAAAAAGACAATGTATATAGAATTATTATTCTTGGTCTTTTGGTTTTTATTGGATTGTATATTCTTAAATTGCCTTATTATTTAGGGATTTTAATATGTCTTTTAGGTTTAATATTTTATTTTTCATCTCATAGGGGATTTTCCCATTCTATTTTCGGAATTTCACTGATTACAATCATATTATTTTTTATAATCAAGTTAGTTTATGCTCTAATTTTAAAATCAAATCTTCTAAATCAATATCCTCATATGAAATTAATGGGAATTGGTATTTGCATAATTATTATTAGTTTATTTTCCCTTAATAGGAAACTTATAGGACCATTTATAATCTTGTTTCTTTTATCTTTATTTTTACTTCAACCTAGGTTTAATGAGTTATTAATTTTCTCATCATTATTTTTAGGATTATTGTCTCATATTATGGTTGATTTATTCTCAGATTCGGGGGTTAAGGTTTTAAGTCCCCTTTCTGATAGGAAATTTTATAAAAAATTGGCCTTTTTGATTTTAATAATTCTTGCTATATGTTTATTTTTTAAATATTATCATTATTTTCCAATTTTTTTAAATTTTTATAAGTAATATTATTTTATAAAAATCAATAGTCATTTTAATAATTTATCATATTTCATCATGATTTGATTTTTTTAAACAAATCAATAATATTTTTATTAAACAACCTATTTTTATTTATACAATTTCTATTTTTTTTAATATTTTTTATGATTTTTGTAATTTTTCTAAATGTGTGGACTAAAAAAATAACAATTAAATCAAAAGATTTATAATTAATAATCATGATATATTATTTTGTATTCATGAAAATCTCTAGTTTATAAATTATTGAATTTTTTTCATGATAATATTTAAAAATTTTATATAAGAAAATTGGGGCTTTTTAAATGTTTTTGAAAAGAGTTGTTTATGGAATACTCTACTTTGTGGTATTAATATTTGAAATTATTAAAGCAACAATTGATGTAGCTTTAAGAACATTTAAAAAAGACAGTATTGATCCTGTTGTAGTAGATATTCATACAGATTTAAAACGTACTGTTTCACAGACTATTTTAGCAAATAGTATTACATTAACTCCAGGTACATTATCTGTAGATTTAGATCCTGATAATCAAATTATTAAAGTAGCAATTATAGCTCCAAGAGATACTAAAGATGTTATTCCATTTGAACCATATATTAAGCAAATGTTAGAATAAGATCTTTTTTTAAAAATCATTATTGATATGTGATAGTAATGAATATACTAATAATTTCAAAATATATTTTAATTTTAGCACTCCTATTTATGATGATTGCAGCTTTAAGATTGGCTGCTAGGGAAGGTGTTTCTAATACACTTATAGGATGCTCTGTTATTGATTTAGTTTCAGCTATGCTACTGATTGTTATGGGGGATATCTTATCTATTGAGTTTTGTAAAGACATAGCATTGGCATTAATATTTATAGGAGTTGTTGGTACTATAGGTTATGCAGTTGTTTTAAGGAGGAGCTAATGATGTCTTTTGTAATTGAGATAATACAGGCTATTTTAATAATAATAGCAGCTATTTTGATTATTATAGCTTCAATAGGCATAATTAGGTTAGATAGTGATATGGACAATGTATTTTATGCTAGATTGCATTTTTTCGGTGTTTTAGATATTGCTTGTATTCTTGCATGTATTGGACTAGGGGAGTACTTAATAGCACTTTTATATTTCCTAGTAGCTCCATTTGTTGCTCACGCTATCTCTAATGCATATTTCTATAGGGAAGATGAAATCAATAAAAGTGAGGATAAGGAAAATGTATGAGTTTTTAATTCTTATCATAATTATTTGTCTTACTTTAGTAAGTGCTATATTGGCACTTGTCCAAACGGATTTATTGAAAGTAGCAATATTATCTGGTGTTACAGGTGTTGGAGTTGCTTTATTATTCCAAATTTTACTTGCTCCAGATGTAGCTTTAACTCAGGCTATTGTTGGAGGAGGTATTGTTCCAGTGTTTGCGGCTTTAGCTATTAAAAAAACTACAAGGGTTGATTAAGATGATATATACGGATACACAATTATTAACTCTATTGACTGCTGGAGCATTAATTATTATTGGAATTTTTGCAGCTATTTATATAGATAATATTATTAAAAAGATTATAGGGCTTTCTTTTATTGAAGAAGGTGTGAATTTATTTATTATATCTTTAGGTTATAAAGCTGGAGGAGTTGTTCCTATTTTTATGCCTGGAATGAATTCAACATGGTTTGCAACAAATTCTGCTTTTCCATTGCCCCAGGCATTAGTTTTAACTAGTATTGTTATTGGAGCAAGTACTTTTGCTGTTATGTTGGCTTTAACTATGGTATTATATAAAAAATATGGTAGCTTAAGTGCTAATGAAATTTTAAAATATAAATCTGATATGGGGGATGAAAATGAATGAATTAATCCCTTTAATTATAATAATTCCAATTATTGCAGCTTTGCTTTTAAACCTTTTTATGGGTAAAAATAAACTCATTAAAGCATTGGCTTTTGTTGTTGGTTTGGGAGTACCAATACTTACTTTAATTACGGGTTATGGTTTACATTACTTTGGTGGTCATCAACCATTAGCATCATCAAATCTAACTAATCTTCCAGCATTTATTACAAATTCAACATTATATAATTTACATCCTGCAATTACATATGCTTACACTCCACTTGGAAAAGTATTTGTATTTGCCCTTGGAATTGTTGTATTTTTATCTATACTTACATATTTAAGCTCTGAGGATAAACCGTCAGGACCATTTTTATTTTTAGTATTTATGGGAACTGCTGCAGTATCTGCATTAATATTATCTGATGATTTATTTAATATGTATGTTTTCTTTGAAATTGCAGCTTTAATACAAACAGGTATTATTATAGCATCTAATGCAAAGGATAATTATGAAACAGCATTAAAATATATGATTTTAAGTTCAATTGGAGGTCCAATTTTACTTTTAGGAATTACATTCTTACTTGCAATATGTGGTAGTGTAAATATATCAGATATTGCTTTAGCTGTTAGTACTTTAGTTCAAACACCCCTCTCAAGAAGTATTGTGTTGTTTGCATTTAGTTTAATATTCTTCGGATGGTTATATGTATCAGGTTTACCACCTTTCAATGTAATCAAATCTTTAATATATAGTAAAGCTGAACCATATGGATCTAGTGTTCTTCAAGCTATGAGTTTAATTAGTTTAATTGCATTTGTTATAACCATGTTTAGAATATTTGGCTCTCTTGATTTATTTAAATGGGCAATGATTCTAATATCCATACTGGCAATGGTACTAGGTGTATCTATGGCTGTAATGCAAACAGACTTTAGAAGAATGATAGCATATTTATCTGTTGGGGAATTAGGTTTTGTAGGACTTGGTTTTGGTCTTGGTGGAAAATTTGCAATTACTGCAGGTTTATTTCAGGGTATAAACGAAATGTTAGTTACTACATTACTATTCTTAGGTCTTGGATGTGTTATTTATTTAACTAATACTTCAGATACAAGAAAATTAGGAGGACTTATAGGTAAAAACACAGGTATGGCAATAATGATTTTACTCGGTGGTTTTGCAATGGCAGGAGTGCCTCCATTTAATGGATTTAGAAGTAAACTTATGATTGTTGAGGCAGCTTTAAATGCAGGTTATCCAGAAATAGCAGTTATAATCGTGCTTATAAGTATTGCAACATTTGTTGTATTTGTTAAAGCATATCATTCCATATTCTTAAAACCTCAACCAAAGGATTTAAAATTTGTTAAAGAATCTATTCCTAAATCTATGATATTTGCTGTTGCAGTTTTACTTATAATTTGTTTAGTATTAGGTTTGTATCCTGGAATTGTTACTAATCCTATTTCACAATGTATAGGAGGATTATTATGAGTTTTTATGATGATTTCTTAAAAACATTTAAGGATAAATTTTCAAAAAATCAAATTACTAATGAAAATGTATCAGGTGCAATTGCAGCTGAAATGATTATAATTTCATCAGCTTTAATTACAGCACTCTTACTTAGACACATTAGTATTATTTTAACAGCAGCAATGTTATTGGTTATCCTTGTGTTAATCTTATCTAATTTACCAATTAGTCTTAAATTGTTCCAAGAACAAGATGATTCTATAGAGAAAATGGTATTTTATGCGATTTTGGCTCTTGGTATAATTGTTAGTATAATTTATTGGGGTGGATTATAATGTCAAATACTGTTCGCAATATAATAGCATCTCTTGCAGGTATTTTATTTGCTGTAACTTTATTTGATGCACTATATAATGTGAAAGGATTAATTAATCCGGGTATCAGTAAAATCTATACTTATTTAGGAACTCAAATAGAGCCGAATATGGTTACCCTTGTTGTATTTGATTGGAGGGGTTATGATACTTTAGGAGAAGCTTTAATACTTGTTACTGCTGTGGTAATCGTTCTTTTAATATTTGGATATGGTAAAATTAAGGAGGGTAAAAATGACCAATGATGATATTAGTCCTATTTTAAAGATTTTTGTAGTTCCTGCAGCATTTGTTTTTATGGCTTGCGGAATATTAACTATTCTTGGTGGACATATTACTCCTGGTGGGGGTTTCCAAGGTGGGGCTATGATTGCAGCAGGAATTATCCTTGTTGTTATAACATTTGGATTAGAAGACTCTCCTATTGAACTTTCACATAGGTATATTTCTATTATTGAAACATTAGGTGCATTAGGATTTATTGGAATTGGTCTTGTAGGATTATTCTACGGAGGATCATTTTTATATAATGTAGGTACTGATTTTTATTCAATTGTACCACATTATGTTGTAAATAGTTTTCATTATCCTGATGTGACAAATGCAGGTACAATACCTTACTTTAACATTTTAGTTGGTCTTAAAGTATTTGTGGGTTTATCTGCAGTTGTTATTACATTTTTAGGTTTTAAATCTTTAGCTGAGGAGGGAGAAGAGAATGATTAGTTTTGGTCCAATTATAGTTGGTTTGATTTTTGGATTGGTTATAGGATATTCATTTAGGAAAAGTGAATATTTTAATTATAGTTCACTCCTGGCTATTTTCCTTTTATTGATAGTTGTGGCTGTCTTAGAAGGTTCATTTCCATTTTATGCTCACATGCCAATATCAGTAGGATTTTTGGCTGCATCTGTTGGGCTTATTTTAGGAAAAGTATTGTTTGGAAGAAAAGATAATTCTAAAAAGGATTCATAAGGTTTAGGAAGTTAATATCATGTTTTTATCTACAAATAAATGCCAAGGATTAGGTAAATGTATTGAACAATGTCCTACAGAAGCAATACGATTAATAAATAATAAAGCATTTAGTTGTATTACTTGTGGAGCTTGTTACAGAGAATGTCCTAACCATGCTATTTATCAAAATAAGTATGGGGGGTATGTTGTTGATAGAGTTAAATGTAATGGCTGTGGCGTTTGTCAATTTAATTGTCCTATAAGTAATATTAAAATTGATAAAGATGGAATTGTAAAAGGAATCTGTTCACGTTGTGGTAGGTGTGTTGATGCTTGTGGTATTAATGCTAGAGTAGATGGATTTGATTTAATCAAAGATAAACAGTTAAACTATCTTAAATCTTTAGATGCTATTCTTCCAAGTTATAATACACATACTTCTTCAAAATCAAAAGAAGTATCAAGATTATCAATTAAAACTAAATATGAAGATTGTACATTATGTGGCAGATGTGAATATTACTGCCCTACAAATGCTATTAAATTAAGAGTCGATAAAGCAAGGGGAATTTGTAATAATTGTAATGTATGTGAAGATGTCTGTCCTACAGGAGCAATGAAAGATACTGTAATTAATTATGATTTCTGTTCATTATGTTTAAATTGTTTAAAATCATGTCCTAATGATGCAATTTTAATCGAGGATTATAAAATAAGTATAAATAAATTATCTCAAATAAATGATGGTAGTATTATATCATGTATAAATTGTGGTTTATGTGATGATAAATCAGATACTGATTCATTTAAAAGAATTGATAATAAATTAAGATATGATCCATCAAGTGATAAAAATACGCTCCAAAACTTTAATGATGCAATAGAGGTATGTCCAACTTCAAGTTTACACATTAACAGTAATGGAATTATAATAAATAATATTCAAAAAGAAAGTTTCCTTGAAGGTTACTGTACTATGTGTGGTAATTGTGTAAAACTCTGTGAAAATAATGCACGTGTATATGAGACAGCTACTTGGGACGGTATTGCAAATGAAAACTGTATCTCATGTGGAACATGTGCAGAATATTGTCCTAAAGATGCAATTATCATTAAAAAAGATGGTATTGAAGTAAATTTAGATGAGTGTATACTTTGTGAGACCTGTGCAATATACTGTCCTAGTGATGCAATTGAAAAATCTACACTAAGTAAAAAGGTAGTAATAGATGGATTTAATGAAGTTGATTCAAAATTATGTATATATTGTAAATTATGTTATGATATTTGCAGTCAAGATGCTATCATAGATAATGGAGATAGTGTAAGTGTAGATGATGAGAAATGTATTAAATGCGGAGCATGTAAGAATATCTGCCCATCAAATGCATTCATATTTGAGAGAAATTTTGTAAATAAAAATCAAACAATCGGGTGTTTAAATGAAAGATCTAATTAGAATCATGTTAGATGGAGCTTATACTAACTTTAAAAGGATTTTTTTCGCTGCAGATAGGGTAACCGATATGAATCTCAGAAATGATGTTTTAAATGGTAATATCCAACCAGAGAAAAAAGTCGATATTGATGCTTGTATTGGCTGTGGAGGTTGTGCAAATGTATGTCCGACCGGAGCAGTTACTATGAAAAAATTAAACGAAGCAGAATGGTTAGTAGATGGATGGGCTAAAACTGAAGCTCCTGAATTAGATAGTACTAAATGTGTTGTATGTTATTGGTGTCATGATTTCTGCCCAATATACTCATTGTTTGGTGAGCAAGGAACTATACATCCAAATGCAGTTGGTGAAGTCAATATTTCTCCTAAAGAATTACTTGAAAAACCATTTAAAATACCTCAAGATAAACTTGAATTTATTTCACAATACTTATCAGATAAAACTGTAATAAAAAATCAGGAGAAATAATTAAAATTAATTTAAATAAAAATTATCTATTCATAATTATTTAGGGAGGATGTTATGAATCTTAAATCATATTCAAGGCAAAGGGCTATACATGTAATGTTAGTATATACTGGTGGATGTAATGGCTGTGATATTGAAATCGTAAATTCAGTTCTTTCACCAAAAATTGATATAGAACAGTATAAAGTATTTTTAACATGGAATCCTCGTGAGGCAGATGTATTAGTTGTAACTGGCCCTGTAACTTATCATAATAAAGAACCACTACTTAAAATTTATAATGACATACCTGATCCAAAATTGGTTATTGCTGCAGGTTCATGTGCATTAATGGGTGGTGTTTATAAAAATATTCATGGAGATATTCCTTCTGAAGAGATTGAAGGTCCTGTAGATAATGTTATTCCAGTAGATGCAAAAGTACCTGGATGTGCAGTTAGGCCTCAAGACATATTGGCAGGTCTTGTAAGTGTTTTACCAAAATTATTAAATGCAGATTAAGATTATTTAAAAATATTTAAAATTATTATTAAAAATTATTAGAATTGGGAGTTTAAAATGATTGAAGAGAAAATACCTAATCCAAATGGAGAACTTATTGAAACTGAAATTTCAATGGGTACAGTTCATCCAGCTGCTTTAGAACCATATAGAGTCCGTTTTTTCGTTGAAGACGAAATCATTCAAGAAGCAGAAATTACTGTAGGTGTTAACCATAGGGGCGTAGAGAGGATTATGGAAGGACTTCCAGTAGAAAAAGCAAATGCTTTAACTGAAAAAATATGTGGAATATGTTCTAATTCACATACTTGGAATTCAGTTTTAACTGCTGAGAAAGGTTTAAATATTGATATTCCTGAAAGGGCTAATTACATTAGGGTTATTATGGGTGAACTTGAACGATTACATAGTCATTTACTTTATCTTGCTCACGGAAGTGAAGTTTTAGGTCATGAAACTTTTTCAATGAGAATATTTTATATTAGAGAAACTGTTATGGATTTACTTCATATGATTGGAGGTAATAGGGTACAGTATGGTGTTTCTATTATTGGAGGAGTCAGGCCTAGATGTGAACTTAATGAAATGAGAATTCAAAAAATTGAAAGTGGATTAAATCAACTGGAAAAAGATATTAGTAATTTTGCAGAAAGATTTACTGCTGATCCTATTGTTAACTCAAGAATTGAAGGTGTTGGATATTTACCTCCAAAACAAGCTAGAAAATTAGCAGTTACAGGTCCATCACTTCGTGCTTGTGGTTTTGATTATGATGTAAGGCGTGAAATGCCTCAATATGATGATTTTGATTTTGATGTTATTAGTTTAGATACTTGTGATGTTAAAGCAAATCTTTTAATGAGAGTTCTTGAATCATTTGAATCTATTAAAATTATTAGACAAGCAATTAAAAATCTTCCAAAAGGTCCTATTGCTGATAGGTCCTGGGAAATGGTTGATAGTGATATTATTCAAAGTTATATTGAAGTTCCAAGAGGAGTTTGCTATCATTCATATGCATTAGAAGACGGTAGAATTAGAGGTTCTGTTATTAGAACTCCATCTATGGCAAATATTGCAGCTATGCAATATGCTGCTATTGGAAATCATATAACAGATGGCCAGTTATGTATTGTACAATGTGACCCTTGTTTTACATGTACAGATAGAGCTTTTGAAATAATTGAATTATAAAATCATGAGGGATTATTATGGTAACTACTACAATTTTATATTCAATCATAGGTGTCATCATAACACTAATTGTATGTTTTATTATTGGAACATTTTTACCTGGTGTTGAAAAGAAATATGTTCATGCAAGAATTCAACAACGGATTGGACCTCCAGTAACCTCTGTAGGAATTATGGCTCCTATTAAATTCACATTTAAGGAAAATTTAGAGCCACGTTCACCTGCTCCAGGTTTATATAAAGCATTACCAGTTTTAAGTTTCCTTTGTATATTATTGGTTTTATTATTTTTAACTCCTCAAATGTATTCAGTTGAATTACTTTCTAGTGTAATTGCTATTATAGGATTATTAAAAGTAGAAGAGATTGCATATGTATTTATGGGGGCATTGTCTAAATCTGTCATGTCTTTATCTATGAGATTTCCGGATTTAGTTAAAGGAGCAGCTCATATAGATATTATCAGATCACATATTGAAGATATAAGTTCTAAAAGGTCTCTTAGGATGATTACATATGGGTCTTTCCCATTATATTTAGCATTATTTGTACCTGTAGTTTGTTCTAAAAGTTTATATATTTCTGATATTATCAAATATCAGCAAGTTCATGGTCCGTTTTTATTTACAACTCAGGGTATACTTGCTGCTTTAATATTTTTCATCGGTTATGTTATTTTATTAAATGAATCTCCATTTAATATAATTGAAGCAGAATCTGATGTTATTCAAGGTCCATATATGGAATATATTGCAAAATACAGATCTGTAATATACCTTGCAAAAGGATTATTAATGTTTACACTTGCTGCATTATTTACAGTATTTTTCCTTGGAATTCCTTTAAATATCTTTTCATGGAATATATTGATATATATAGTTGTAGCATTATTATTTACATTATTTATGGGTATTTTCTCTGCATTTACACCAATATTTACAAACAGACAATTTTTACCTGTTGTAATCAGTTCTTCATTAATTGGTGTACTTGCAATAGTTATAGGAATTTTAGTTTAAGGTGAAAGTATGAAATTTGTTGTAAGAAGTTATCATATTATAAGTTTAGGTGGATATATTGTAGAATGGGATTTTCCCTACAGAAACCTAATTGTTGTAAATAAAACAAATGAACCTATAAAAATCGAAATTCCTGTTTTTGATGAAGAATGGATTGAGGAAACTAGAAAACTAGGATTGGATGTTATACCTGTTAGGGATGAGGACAATTATCTGATGATGTATAAAAAAGCTCATGCTGAATTAGATAAAATAAAGGCTAATTTATAGTTTTTTCAAATCATTTTTAATTATTTTTTTATTAATTTTTTAACTTTTTTTTAAAATTTTTATATTAGCGGGTCTAAATCTTTATATGAAATTGAAATATAGTAGTGGTTAAGATGTCTAATTATGCAATAAGTATTAAATCTGTTGAGAAAAAAGGAGTTTTAGATGAGATAACTGAAATTATCACTGCTCATAATATTAATATTGCTTATCTTAATCTTTTCATTGAACATAATTCTAAGGGTTCTATTAATATTGAACTAGAAGATGTTGATGATATAGATTTATTAATTAAGGATTTAAACAAGTTAGATAGTGTTTATAGTGTAAAAATTCATCCTTCTCAAGATGATGTTTTTGGAAAACGTGTTATTATTTATGGTGGAGGAGCACAAGTTTCTCAAGTTGCTTTAGGGGCAATTACAGAAGCAGACAGGCATAATATTCGTGGTGAGAGAATCAGTGTTGATACTTTACCTGTTGTAGGTGAAGAACCTATTGCTGAGGCGATTAATGCTTTAACAAGACTTCCAAGAGTTAGTGTTCTTGTTCTTGCAGGTTCAATTATGGGTGGAGAAATTATTGAAGAAATTAAAAATGTAAAGGAAATTTATGATTTGACTGTTTTCAGTTTAAATATGCCTGGTGGTGTAACTGAGGTTTCAGATTTAATAGTTACAGATCCAATTCAAGCAGGAGTTATGGCTGTAATGCAGGCAGCAGACACTGCAGTATTTGACTATCGTAAATTAGCTGAAAATGAGAGAAAATTCTAATTTTTTATAAAAATTTTATCTAATTTTTATTTTAATTTTATAATCTAATTTTAACTTCCACTTACTTTTAAACTTATTTTTTTTTAACTTTAACTATTTTTTAATATTTTATTTTAAATTTTTCTCTAAAATCATAAGTTTTAATATTCGATATTTTTAAAAACTCTTTAAAAAATATTAGTGGACCTTAAAAGGGGGAAAGGGGGTGAAATAGTAACGAGGTTTTAGCCCACTAATATTGTTTTTTAAGAGTAATTTTTTTTAACAAAAAAATTAGAATGATATTTTATTCTTCAAGACATAGACCTTTAAACTCACATCGCTCACATTTATTTACATCATACTTTACGCAAGGTATTTCCTTATTTATGATAATCTGTCTTACCTGGTCTAGAATTCTAAATAATCCTTTTCTTAAATTTACATCTATAATTACGGGTCGTCTTTCACCTAGATTTACATATTCTACAAATCCTACAAAGACTTCGGTATCAAATTCTTCTTCAATAAGAATAGCGTTAAATGCAAGTTCAATAGAATCACTATCCCATACACCTTTAATAGGGGGTGTTGATGTTTTAAAAACAATTGGGAAATATTTTCCATTTATAATTTCAATCTTCTCAGCTAAACCACTAATGTTTAGTTGAGGATCTCTAAGTAGGTAATTCTGCATACTTGTAGGATAAATCATTTCCACGATTTTATTTCCTTCTTTATGTGTTAAGTTCATATATCTTTTCACTTTTAATGATAGAATTTTAATATTGTAACGTGCTTCATTACTTAAATCGTTTTTATATTTTTCTAAATCATCACTATCATATTTTTCAGGATCATATAACTCATTGATTCGGTTATTAATATAATAATTTACATTTTTAAATAGTTCTTTTTCAATTTCTTCAAGATTCATATTGTTATTTGTCCTTTTCAGATTCCTTTGAATTATATCCTGAATCTCTAGCCTGATTTCTTTAATGGTCAGGCCTATTTCATATTGGACATTTTCCATATCTCCATGAATGTTATATTGATAATATAGTTGCATAGGACAGTACATGTATGTTTTGATTTTTCTTAAACTAATCATACAATCAACTCAATATTTTTTTAAACAATATCATTGTCTTATTATAGTATTTTCGTTATTATATTTAAATACATAAGTTATTAAGACTTGTTATATTTTTAAATTAAAAATAAATAATGAATGATTAATTATTATTAAAATCAATGAATATTTTTAATTTTTATCATTATTTTAAAAGTTTTAAAGTATTTTAAAAATTTAAATGGTTTCAAATTTTTAAATAATTTTTAAATAAAAAATTTTTTTAAAGTCAATATAAAAAAGTAGTAAAATCATCAAATATTCTTAAAAATTAATAAAATAATTTGAAATTAAAAAAATTTTTTTTAAAAATAATATTTATTAATTATTTAATGAATTAAAGAATTTTCTAAAAAAAAACAATGAAAATATTATAAGAAATTATATTTTTTTTTTTAAATTGAGAGTGCGACGCAAAATTTTTTATAAATTTTTGCCAACACGAAAAAATAATA
>CAYQMW010000024.1:0-6078 GCA_964418715.1 uncultured Methanobrevibacter sp.
CTATATAAAATTATATTCATTTTTCAATAAATTTTTTAATATAGTAATAAAATATATTTTTCAATACACAAAATTTTTACATTAGTATTTTTTATATAAAATAAAAATATTATTACACCGCTTGTATAATATTAATTTATTTTTTTAAAATTTGTGATGTTAAAAAATTTAGTTTTATTAATTTTTTTAATCAATATTTTTTTATAATATTAGTAATATATTATGTAAAAATTTTATTTTATATTAAAAAGACCGTTCAACTAAAAAACATATATGATCTTTTTCAAATGGTTCTAATTTAATTTTTTCAACTATTGAGTATCCATTTGTTTTTAATATTTTTTCTTGTTCTTTGAAAACTGTTTTAGGTTTAATATTAACATTTATGCTTCTTGATTTTATCATGAATACTCCTTGACCTTCATCCTTTAGAAAAAGATTCATATTGTCAATAAATAATTTTGTCTGACTAGCTTGAGCTACATCACAGTAAACAATATCTACTTTTTCTATTATATTTAAATATTCTTTAGGTTTTGTAGCATCATTTAAAAGTGGAACAATATTATTTCTACTTTGGGATAATCGGGATAGTTTTCTCATACTTACAGGTGAAAATTCAACAGCATATATTATTCCATTTTTAACAATGTCTGATATGTGGGATACAGTTGTACCAGTTGATGCACCAAGGTATAATACTTTTGTATTATCATTTAGATTCAATTTACTTAAACCATTCATTAGCGCTGCTGATAATTTGGATCTATTTGGATTCCAGATTCTGTACTCTATATCTGATTCATTGTCGGTTATGAGTTTTTCACCATATACTCTTTTAGATGGAACAGTATTTATTGTAGCTATTTCATCATCAATCTTATAAACGTCCATTATATCCCTTTGTACTTTCTTATTTTCTATTATAATCTTAAATAATTATGATAATTCTCTTTTCAACTTTTTTTTAATAATTTTTAAAACTACTTAATCTTTTAATTTTAATTACTTCAAAGATTATTTTTTACGCTTTTTACCACGTCTTTGCTTTTTAGTTTTCTTATGATATTTATCTTTTCTAGATTTCTTTTTAGATTTACTTTTAATCTTTGATTTTTCTTTTTGCTTTTTAGTTTTAGGAAATGGATTTTCTTTATTTATTTTTTCAATTTCCTCTTCAAGTTCTTCTTTTAAACTTGTATTAATTTCCTTTGTGTAAACATCTTTTCTAACTGCAAATGTAATTTTCAGTGCAAGTTTTCTTGCAACTTTTCCCCGTATCCAATAATTGCTTCCTCTAACATATGGACTTTGATAAATAAGTCCATGTTTTGGGGGATTTTCTCCAGTTTTTAAATGTCTAAACAATGCTTTTTCAGCACCAATAATTTGTATTGTACTTGCAGAAAGGGTGGAAAGTCTTTTTATACTTCCAATATGTGCTATTAATTTAGCAGCTAAACTTGCACCAATAAGATTTTTAAGGTTCGGTGCTATGGAATCCATTTTTTTATCTATATAGTTTTCTATATTCCTGCGGGATTCCTGTAAGGCTTTTAAGGATTTTGCAAAATCATTTAAAATGAATATGTCCTCATCAGTTAAATCTGCACCATTACTTATGAGAACATCTTTAAAAAGATCAGGATTATCTTTAATAGCATCTTCACGGTTAGGATAATCTGCAATTAATTTTATATAACTTTCATTATTGTGTATGGTTTCAATTTCCGGAAAGTAGATAGTTTCCCATTCACGAATTCTTTCAATTAATTGTGAAATACTTTCATCAATTTCATCTATGGAATTTATTGCTTGAATTAATAGTTTATCTTCTTGTTGGGAAGATTCTTTCATTTTTAAAATAGATAACTCATTATGTATTTTAACTGTTTTTTCTCTGTAATCTTTAAAATCATCAATATATTTAATTTCTTTTAAAACATCGATTAAATTTTCTCTTAAAAAGTCTCCACCTTTACTTGGCATTTGGATTGTGAGTTTATCATAATTTTTTAAGTTTTTATAATCTGAAAGTCTTTTATTTGTTTCGATTATGATTTTATCACAATCAGGAGCATTTTCAATAATCTTTATTTCTTCTTCTGTTAGAAGATTTTTGGATATCTTATCTATCTTTGATACAATCTCTTCCTCATTAAAAAGAACATAATCATTTAATTTAAAATCAGAATCAAATGATATAAAACCAGCAATACAATTTGTTATATAAATTTCCATAATTATATTTTAAATATACCTTATTATAAATTTTACACAAATTTTTATTTTCCATATCAATTTCAATTTTTTATTTCAATTTTACATAATTATAAATCTTATAGGAGCTATAAATTATTAATAATTAAAAGTTCTAATAAAAATTTTTATTATTATCAATTTTTTTAGGGAGTTTATCATGTTAGAGTGTGAAATTTGCAATGTAAAACTTAAAAATCCATTAATGTTAGCTGCAGGTATTATGGGCAGTAATGCAAGTAGTTTGAATTGGATTTTACGTTCTGGTGCAGGGGCAGTCATCAGTAAATCTTTTTCAAAAGAAGCTAATCCTGGCTATCATAATCCAACTACTGTTGAAGTGACAGGAGGAATATTAAATGCAATAGGATTATCATCACCAGGAGTAGAAATCTTTAAAGATGAACTTAAAGCTGTAGAACCAGGTGAAAATCAATCATCAATTGCATCTATATATGGAGCTACACCAGAAGAATTTTCATATGTTGCAGGGGAAGTTGAAGATTTAGTAAGTATGATAGAGTTAAATGTTTCATGTCCTCATGCAATGGAAGGATATGGTGCATCAATAGGGGAAGACCCTATTTTAACAAGTAAGGTTGTAAGTGCAGTTACAGATAGTGTAGATATTCCAGTTATTGCAAAATTGACTCCAAATGTAACTGATATAAGGGAAATTGCAAGCTCTGCAGAGGATGCAGGTGCAGATTGTTTAAGTTTAATTAATTCTCTTGGACCTGGAATGAAAATAGATATTGTAACAGGTCGTCCTATTTTAAAAAACAAATTCGGTGGAATGAGTGGTCCTGCAATTAAACCTATTGCAGTCAGATGTGTTTATGATGTTTATGATACGGTTGATATTCCAATAATTGGTGTTGGAGGAATATCCAACTATGAAGATGTTGTTGAATTTTTATATGCAGGAGCTTCTGCAGTTCAAATTGGAACTTCTATAATGAATGAAGGGGTAGAAGTCTTTTCTAAAATAGCACAAGATTTAGAAGTTTTCATGGATAAATATAATTTTAATTCTATTAGTGAAATGGTAGGATATGGACATAAGGATTAGGGGTTGATTAGATGAATGTTCCACAAGTATTAAAAATTAAAAGAATAATTGAAGAAACTCCTACAATTAAAAGTTTTTATTTTGATTGGAATATGGAAAGTAACCTTCCATCTCCAGGTCAATTTTTAATGGTATGGAATTTTGATGATGAAAAACCAATGTCTATATCTTCAATTAATATGGAAAATAATGAAATTGGTATAACCGTTAAAAATATCGGTCCTTTTACCAGTGAAGTTCACAGTTTAAAAACAGGTGATCTTTTAGGTTTAAGAGGACCATATGGTCATGGATTTACAGTACCTAGGGATAAAAAAATATTAGCTATTGGTGGGGGAGTAGGAATGGCTCCTATTGCAGCATTCACTGATTCAGCAGTTTGTGATAATAATGTTGATGTTGTTTGTGCTGCAGTAACACAAGATGAGTTATTATTTGAAGATAGATTAATCAAATCAGGTGCTAATGTATATAATGTTACAGATGATGGTTCATCTGGGTATAAAGGATTTGCAACAAACAGAACAATAGACTTACTTAAAGATAATGATTATGATTTTGCAGTAGTCTGCGGTCCTGAAGTCATGATGAAACCTGTTTATGACATTTTAGAAGAGAATAATCTTCCAGCAGAGTATTCTCTTGAAAGATATATGAAATGTGCTATAGGTATTTGTGGTCAGTGTTGTGTAGATAAAACTGGTTGGAGAATATGTAAGGAAGGTCCTGTATTTGACCAAAATGATATAAAGTTAATAACTGAGTTTGCAAATTATAGAAGAGCTCCTACTGGTGAAAGAATTTAAATAGGTGATTAAATGGCTATAAATATTCAGGAAAAGCTTTCAATACCAATATTAATTATTATATTCTTTGTAATCTTATCAATATTTGTATTAACTCCTATTTTGAATATGGTAGTTTTAGGTATTATTTTCTCATTAGGTGTTCGTCCCGTTGCAAAAAGAATTGACAGTAAAAATAAACACACTACATTTTCAAATATTGTGGGAATGTTTTTAATACTAATTCCTATAATTTTAATTATTTTCTTTTTACTAATTCAGACAGTGGAGATAATCTCACCATTGCTTACTGCTGCAGGTGATATTTCATCCTTTGATGCCAATAGTTTAAGCTCTTTACTTGCCACATATTTACCTCCTCAGTATGCAGGTTTTAGCCAATCTATATCAAATGCTATTTTCAATGCATCAAACACATTTTTAAAAGTGATATTTGATTATGCGGTTAAATTTTTAAAAAATATTCCGGATATTTCAATTCAACTTTTAATACTTATATTTTCAACATTTTACTTCGCACGTGACGGAGATCAATGTTGGGATTATGTTTTTGCATTTATTCCAGAGGATAAACATGGCTTTTTTGACCATATGTTTAGCCAGATAAAAGATGTTTTAAAAAGTATATTTTATGGTCATTTCTTAACAAGTGTAATTATTGGTATTATCGCATTTGTTGGATATGGTCTTTTAGGTTATCCTTATCCTATATTTTTAGGAATACTAACTGGAATATTTCAGTTAATACCTGTTATTGGTCCGTGGCCTATATATTGGACTTTAGCTATAAGTGATATTTATAGTGGTAATTATCCAAGGGTTGTATTAGTATTTATTGTTGGTGCGGTTTTATCTTTAAGTGATATGTATATCCGTCCAGCTATTGCAGGTAAATATGCAGAAATACATCCTTTAATTTTACTTTTAGGGTTTGTAGCAGGTCCTTTGGTTTTAGGTATTGTAGGTTTTATTTTAGGACCATTAATTTTAGGAGTGGCATTTGCAGTAATAAAAACATATAAAGAAGAAAAGGAACAAAATAAACTTCCTCCAGCATAAGTGGATATTATGATTAAAAGAAATATTGTAATATTGGATATTGATTATATTACAGAAGATGAAAAGCCTGTTATACGTTTACTTGCAAGGGAAGTAAATAAAGAAAATCCTAAAAAGATTATTGCACTAGATTATAATTTCACTCCCTATTTTTATATTGAAGCCAGTGACATTAATCAGTGTTTGAAAGATCTCGAAGATTATGAAACAGAAGAGATTAAAATAGTCACTAAAAAGGATTTTCAGATTCCAAAAGAATTTATTAAAATTACATTTACTCATCCTCAAGAAGTTCCTAAATACAGAGGGGAAATTAAAAGTTTAGATTCTGTAATAAATATACGTGAACATGATATTCCATTTTACAGACGTTACTTAATGGATAATGATGTTGTTCCAATGACTGTTGTAGAGATTGAAGGAGAACTAATCACTGAACATGACTCTGTTAAAAGTGAAGATGAAAATTTAGAAATAATTAAACTTAACAGTCCTCCTAAAAGATTAGATGAACATTATTATAATGACTTTAATATACTCAGTTTTGATTTAGAGGTATACAATCCGAGAGGACTGCCTAATTCTAATATTGATGAGATAATCATGATTGGAATTAACAGTAATTTCGGAATTAAAAAGGTTTTATCAACTAAAAATAAAGTTGGACAAACTGATAATTCTTTTATCGAAACATTGTCTTGTGAAAAGGAAATGATTAAAAGATTTGATGAGATTATAAAAAGCAATCAGATTGATATTATTGTAGGTTATAACTCAGATAATTTTGATTTTCCATATCTTAAAGACCGTGCAGAAATTCATGGCATTGATTTAAACTGGGGAATAGATGGTTCTGGGATTAAATTTATTAAAAGAGGATTT
>CAYQMW010000024.1:6088-20282 GCA_964418715.1 uncultured Methanobrevibacter sp.
CTGAACACAATCACCATCAATTTAAGGAATTATTCATTTAGTTTTATATTTGTTTATGAGGAGATATATGACTCTTGATAGATACACATTAGAGAGAGTATTTTTAGAACTATTTGGTGAGGAGAAAATCGATGTTCCTGGTGAATTTATTTATGAGTATTGGGACAGTGACGGTGAACCATTAGATAGATTATTTGACTATTCTCTTGATGATGTAGTTTCAACATTAATGATTGCAGAGCAGACATTGCCATTAAATTTAGAGCTTACCCGTATTGTTGGCCAACCATTCTTTGATATTACACGTATGACCACAGGTCAGCAGGCGGAATGGTATTTAGTTAAAGAAGCTTATAAGATTGATGAGGTCATTCCAAATAAACCTGAGGCAGGAGACACTTCAAGAGTCCACGATCAAAATGAAGGAGGATTTGTAAAAGAACCAGTTCCAGGTTTACATGAAAACCTTATACAATTCGATTTTAGAAGCTTATATCCAAGTATTATTATATCTAAAAATATATGTCCTGATGTTTTAGTTCTAGGTAATAATCCTCTAGATAATACTGATTCTACACTTTCAGATGATGAGAGATACTTTGTCTCACCAGAACATAATTATAAATTTTTACAAAATCCTAAAGGTTTTATTCCATCTGTAATTGGTAATATTTTAAATCAGAGGCTTAAAATTAAAAAACAAATGAAAGAGTCTACTAATCCAACAGAAAAGAAAATCCTAGATATTCAACAATCAGCTATTAAAAGATTAATCAATACAATGTATGGTGTTTATGGATACAGTAAATTTAGATGGTATTCCTTTGAATGTGCTCAGGCAATTACTGCATGGGGTAGGGAATATATTCTATATACTATTGAAAATGCTAAAAAATATGGATTCCATACAATATATGCAGATACTGATGGATTTTATGCAGAATATCGTGGGGATGACATAGAAGATTAAGTTTTTTTTATTCTATTATCTAGCAAAAAGCTTAACTTTTATCAATATTCTTTTTCTTTTCTTTTTTAAAGGCTTTATTGAATCTTTCATCATAGTTTTTACTTATATCTTCATACTGGTTCCACATAGCTATTGATGTATTTTTAAGAGGTATTCTTTTATCTTCGCTGAATTTACTATAAATATGAAGCATTTCCATACCATCTCTTATCATCATTTTAACAAATGGTATGTCTGCATTTTTTATCTTTATGGAGGAATCTTTTAACTCCTCTTTAATATCGATTTCCTCATTATTTATTATACAATAGGGGGAAGTGAGTATATTTATTTCAATGCCGTTTTTAGAGGCTTTATTTAATGCTTTTTTTAATGGTTCAAGTTCTTCTTCAAATAAAAAACCTATTCTCATTTTTAATTCTTTTTTAGTTTTTTGAATAATCTCAATTTCTTTATTTATAATTTTATCTTCTCCTCTTATAAGCCACATTGGAGCTTGAACTTTAGAGATTTGATTATCATAATTATAAGTTAATTCCATTTCGGTGGTGTTTAATTTTTCAATTAATTTTTCCTGTTCATTTTTAAATATTATTGCAGGATTAACTGCAGTATAGATATTTGGATGGCCAAAATCTGTTTCTATATATCCTTTCTTTTCCAAGTCTTTTAATACACTATATATTTTTGTTCTTGGAATATTTGATTTGTCACTTATCTCTACAGCTTTTGCTTCAATCATTGAATTTAAATGGTAATATGCTATTGCTTCGTATGAGCTTAAACCTAAAACTTTTAGAGATTCTATAATTTCTGTATCAGTAATACTTTCCATTTTATCTCCTAATTATTTTCTTTAAAACATAATTATGGTCATATTGCTTTTGATTATCTTTTGATTGTCTTTTAATAGTATTATGAATTTTTATATGTCTTTAACTAATGACTTTTAGTAATCTTACACATATTATATTCTTTTTAATATTTAATTGTAACTTTTAACCCAAGTCAAGTTACAATATATTTATAAGCATTATTAAACTACTATTAATTAATTTATGGAGGTCATAAAAATGATGAAAGATTTACCAAAAGAAAGATTAGATATGTTCTGCTACCAATGTTCACAAACTGTAGCAGGTAATGGATGTTTTATGAAAGGAATGTGTGGTAAAGAACCTACTGTTGCAAGATTACAAGATAATCTAATTTTCACAATCAAAGGGATTGCTGCATATAACTACCAGGCAAATAAACTTGGTGCTAAAGATGATGATGTTGATGAATTTGTAACTAAAGGAATGTACACTACACTTACAAATGTAAATTTTGATGTTGGAGATTTGATACAACTTGGTCTTGATGCAGGTGAGGCAAGTGTAAAAGTTATGAGATTACTTAAAAATGCTCACATTGATGCTTATGGTGAACCAACACCTGTTGAGGTAAAAGTTGGATCTCAAGAAGGTCCTGCAATTATTGTAACAGGACATGATTTAAAAGCCCTTGAAGAATTACTTAAACAATGTGAAGGTGAAGGGGTAAATGTTTACACTCATGGTGAAATGTTGCCTGCACATGGTTATCCTGGTCTTAGAAAATATTCCTCACTTAAAGGCCAAATTGGAGGACCATGGTTTGATCAAAAGGAAATATTTTCTAAATACAATGCAGTAATACTTGCAACAAGTAACTGTGTACTTCTTCCAAAAGATGAATATAAAGACAGAATCTATACAAGCGGTGTTGCTAAGTTACCTGGAGTTAGTCAAATCAATGACTATGACTTTGCTCCACTTATAAAACAAGCAAAAGAATTAGGTTCACTTGAAGCAGAAGAACTTAAAACATTTACAACTGGTTTTGGTGTAAATACCATTTTATCTCTTGCTGATAAAATTAAACAATTAGTCGGTGAAGGTAAAATTAAAAGATTCTTCTTAGTTGGTGGTTGTGACGCTCCAATGAAAACAAATAATTACTATAGGGAATTTGTTAAAAACTTGCCAGAAGATACAGTTGTTTTAACCTTGGCATGTGGTAAATATAAATTCAATGATTTAGATTTAGGGGATATTGAAGGTGTACCTAGATTAATAGATATGGGTCAATGTAATGATGCAATTGCTGCTGTTGATGTTGCTTTAGCATTATGTGATTTATTTGAATGTGAGTTAAATGACTTGCCACTTAGTATTGTATTAAGTTGGATGGAACAAAAAGCAGCAGCTGTTCTTTGGGCTTTATTCTATCTTGGTAAAAAGGACATGTTAATCGGACCAATTTTACCTGCATGGGCTAATGATGATATTGTTAAAGTTTTAGTTGACACTTATAATTTAACACCAATTAGTGATGATCCAAAAGAAGATATTGCAAAAATAATGGGCCAATAATTAAATTATTGGCTTTTTTATATTTTTCTAATTTAAATTCATATTTAATTTAAATTTAAAATTTTTAATTTTATTTTTTCATCTTATTTTTTTTTATTTTGTCATTTTTTCAAAATCAGTATGGATTTTTCATTTGTTTAAATGAAAATTCCTATAAATTAAATTATATCTCAGGTAAAATTCTTTATTTTTCTATCATCTATTTTTAATATTATATACTGTATTTTTATTTTCAGCTTTTAATTAAAAACAAATATATATTAACACATAGTCAATTACAAAATCTATATAATTTTAAAAATCTCATTTTTTTAAAATTGGTTATTTTATAAAATTTTATCAAGCTTAAAAGTTTTCTAAATTTAGTTTGTTTGGTAAAAATAGGTATAAGTTATTAGAAAAATTTATAATGTTAATTTAGAATTTCTAAAAATAGTTTATAGTAAAATTAGATTTAATAAAAAGATAAGAATAAATCAATAATTCAAAATTATTCATTTATTCATTTTTTTAAATACTTGAAATTTGTTTATTGGTCAATATATTTGTTTATATCAATATCTAGGCCATCACAAATTTCTTTCAATTGACCATATAATACTTCATCAATAGGCATTCCATTTTCTTTATGATCTTTGACTCTTACATCTTCAATATCCCCAGGAACGAAACCGCCATCTTCTCTAATCTCGTCGATGTATTTGTCAATTCCTGCTTCAAATGTCTCATATCCTACAAATTTATCTGGATCAATTGCAACGAATAAATCACCTTTGGTACAATTTTCCTTCCAGTTTGCAGTACCTGTAACCTCGCTTCCACATGCAGCACCTACAAGTGGTCCACACATAAGTTCAATCATAAATGCAAGAGCATATCCTTTAAAGGAACCAAATGCTAATATTGAACCTTCAAGAGCTTCTGTCGGATCTGTAGTTGGATTACCATCTTTATCTAATGCGGTATTTGGAGGTATTTCTTCACCTTTTCTTTGACATTCTATAATTTTACCTCTTGCAGTTGTAGAAGTTGCCATATCAGTTGCAATAAATGTTTTATGGTTAGGAATACTTATTGCAATAGGATTTGTTCCAATAACTGGTTTTTTAGCATTTAAAGGTGCAATTGCAGGTTCTGTATTTGCAAAAGTAAGACCAATACAATTTTCTTTTGTAGCTAAATCAGAGTAAAAACCAGTTACTCCAAAGTGGTTAGAATTATGAACACCTACTATTCCAACACCAGTTTTTTTAGCTTTTGAAATTGCAAGTTCCATAGCTTTGTATGCAACAATTTGTCCAAATAAACTGTGACCATTTATGACAGCTATTGATTCGGTTTCTCTTACAATTTCAATTTCACCTGTAATTTTAATATTGTTAGCATCAATAGTTTTAATGTATTGTGGGAATCTTCCAATTCCATGTGAAGTGAATCCTTTTAAATCTGCATCAAGTACTACTTGGGTTACAAGTGCAGCATCATCATCATTTACTCCTAAGTTTTTTAATATTTCACTAACAAGAATCTTTTCATTTTCTTCAGTAATCTTCATAACTCCACCTTCAGCTAAACTTTAAGGAAAATTTAGATAATTTAATCTAGTTAATTTTTAAATTTTTTAATTTTTCATTAAATTCTTTCAATATAAATTAATATCCTAATTTATCAAGTATTGAAAAAATTTTTAAATTTTTAAATCATGTTTAATTGTTTATAAAACATTTAATTTTTATATAAAAAAAATTAGAATTATTTGTTCCATATATATTTTTATTAAAACATGTTATAAATCTTATTATTTTTTTAAGTTTTTTAATACTTAAAATAAAAATGATTAATGAATATTAAATAATTAATATTCAATTTCATTATCTTCAAAGGTTTTAATTATAATTTTCTCATCAGAAATTACACTACCAATGATGTATGCTTCCTCGGTTTTATTTAACTCTTCTAATATTTCTGGAGCGTCTTCATTTGAGGCAATTACAACAAAACCAATTCCCATATTAAATACTCTGTACATTTCTTCTATAGGAACATCTTGGCTATATATAAATTTAAATATGTCTTGTGGCTCAGGTAAATTATCAATTTTAAATCCTACTCCTTCTTTTAGACGGTTAAGGTTTGTAAATCCTCCGCCAGTAATATGAGCCAATCCTTTAATATTGAAATCAGATTTAAGTAAATTCACAATAGGTTTTACATATAATTTTGTAGGTTTAAGTAATTCTTCTCCAACATTTAATTCAGGGTTATTTGGAAGATTATCATTAATAGTTAATTTAGCTTTTTCAAATATTGCTTTTCTAGCTAAACTGTATCCATTACTGTGGATACCGCTACTTTTAATACCAATTAATACATCACCTGCTTCAATGTCTGCACCGGTGATGATTTTATCTGTATCTACATATCCAATACCAGTACCTGCTAAATCAAAGTCTTTAATAATTCCAGGTAATGATGCAGTTTCTCCACCAATTATTGCAATATTAGATTGATTTGCCCCTTCAACAAGACCTTTTGCAATTTCTTCAGCTCTATCTGGGTCTGGAGCTTCCACTGCTAAATAATCTACAAGTGCTATTGGTTCTGCACCTACACAAAGTATGTCATTTACAACCATAGCAATACAGTCGATTCCTACAGTATCATACTTTTCCATCATTTCAGCAATTAAAATTTTACTTCCAACTCCATCAGTACTCATTGCTATTGCTTTATCTCCTAATGGAACTAATGCTGCAAAATGACCACTTTCAGTTAAGACTTCTCTGTTTTTTAATGTTGGTTTAAGTGTTGAAGCTAATTTAGAAACAGTAACAGCTTCAAGATCAATATCTACTCCAGATTCTGAATATGTAACCATGAATTCACCTATTTAAATTTATTTAATAATATTATTAATTTTGTCTTTTCTTATATTAAAAATTTTTCAGTTGTTTTTTAAAAGAAGTAATTTTTAAAAATTAGTGAATTTTAAGTAATAGGGTAATAGTTGTAATAATTAAATTTTTATTTTAAAAAAGAGCATTTTTTCTATATTTTAAAAGAAGTGATTGATTAAAATTAATTAATAAAATTAATTTTAATCCGTGTTTTGTGATTTATTGAATTCTAGTACATTCAAGGTTTAATGGAGTTTTTGTCTCCATTTTATAACTTCTATGAATACTACTAGCTAAATCAACTGTTTTATAAGGATCACCGTGACAGACTATAATTTTATCAGGTCTTGGGCTTAACCTTTTTACATAATCCATTAATTGACGTCTGTTAGAGTGACCACTAAATCCATGAATAGTATTAATTTCCATTTTAACGTTAAATACTTTAGTTTTATTATTGTATTCAAGAGGAATTTCTTTGTATCCTTTTTGAATTCTTCTTCCAAGGGAACCTTCAGACTGGTAACCTACAAAGATTAAAGTGTTACGTTCATCTTCACATAAACATTTAAAGTATTCAACAGAGTTTCCACCAGTTAACATTCCTGAAGTTGAAAGAATAATACATGGGTCTCCTTCAACAATGTCTTTTCTTTGATCTGTACTGTTAACTTTAATAAATGATTCAGAGACAAATGGGTTTCTGCCCATATGGAAGATTTGGTCTCTTAAATCTTTACTTAAATATTCAGGTCTTGCAGTATGAATTGCAGTTGCTTCCCAAATCATACCATCAATATAGATTGGTACTTCTTCAATCATACCATGATGCATATATTCTTCAAGTACAATCATTAACTCTTGTGCTCTTCCAACTGCAAATACAGGAACTAAAACTTTTCCACCACGTTTTAAGGTTTTATAAATGGTTTTCATCATTTCTTTCTCAGCACTGTTTCTTGATGGGTGTACATCGTCACGACCACCATAAGTACTTTCCATTACAACAGTTTCAGCACGTGGGAACCTTGTAGTTGCAGGTTCGAGAAGTCTACTTCTTTCGTATTTGAAATCTCCAGTATATACTAGGTTATGTGAACCATCACCAATATGCATATGGCACATTGCAGAACCTAGGATATGTCCCGCATTATGTAAAGTTAATCTAATATCAGATGAGATATCAGTTACTTCACCATAATCTAATGTAATGGTATGCTTAATACATTTTTGAACATGTTTAGCATTAAAAGGTAATGGGTGATCTTCTCTTTGAGCAATATCAATGTGGTCCATTTGAAGTAAGGTCATTAAATCCCTTGTTGCTGTTGTACAGTAAACAGGTCCTTCATAACCATAATGATAAAGATAAGGTACAAATCCACAATGGTCAAGGTGAGCATGAGAGATAATAACTGCATCTAAATCTTGAATATTGAATTCAGGAACGTTTAAGAAAGGAAAAGCATTTTTATCTTCACTAGCTGCAACATTTACTCCACAATCAAGTAAAACTCTACTATTCGGAGTTTGAAGTAAACTACAACTTCTTCCTACCTCTTTAAATCCTCCCATTGAAGTTAATCTTGCCCAATCATTTTCATATTTACTTCCGGTGTGGATTTTTTGTCCAAGATTTTGTAAGAATTTTTTTCTTTCTTTACTACTGTTTTTTATAGTATTTCTAATTCTTCCAATTATTTCAGATTTAATTGGAGGGGTTCTTAAGATTTTTGGAGCCCATCCAGTTTGTTTAACGATTTCTCTTGAAGTAACTCCATATTTACCAATAACAAGCCCTGGTTTTAATGCTTCAATAATAACCTCACAGGTTACATCATCAAATGATATGTCTGAGATTTGTGCATCTTCAGGAACAATTTCATGAACTTTTGTTATTGTTTTTTCTGGATCAAGTAAAACACTTTTATCTGAACGGATAATAATTCTTTTTCTTAAATCTTTTGCTAAATTACGAATAAGATCCCCGTTTTCAGTTATTATTTCTGGGTTTTTAGTATAAATTACAACCTCAGGACCTTCAAATTCAACTTTAGCAACTTTAACCCTTTCAGGTAATCTGCTTATAATTGTTTTCTTTGTTTCTTCTAGAACTTCTGAAGCCATCTAATCACTTCTTTTTATTAAAAAAATAAATATATGAATCTCAAGACTAATCTATTCCTTTTTATTCTTTTAAAACTTAAAACTATTTCTTAATAATTACGATAAAATCTACTTAGCTTTAGCTAAATGGTTTATAAATTAAATTAAATTAATCAATAATAGAATAAATTAAAATTAAATTAAAATTTATTGGTTTTAAATTTATTTTTTAAAATACCTTAAAATTTTATTAATTTTTTAAAAAATTGAGTAAATAATTAAAAATTTATACAAAAAATTTCTTTATTTAAGTTTATAAAAGATTAAAAGAAAAAGTTAGAAAATTAGTTAATTTGTTTTAATTTTTCATCAACTGTTTCTTTGTCTAATAATTTGTATCCTTCATCAGAGGTTACTGTAGCTACTAAGAAACCGTTTCCAGAGAATACATCACGTTCGGTTGCTGAGGAAAGTGCTCTTAAAGCTAATTGGATAGCTTCTTCTACAGTAATATCTTCGTGGAAGCGGTCTTCTAAAACACCATATGCAAATATAGAACCTGAACCAGTAGATACATATTGATCTTTTATAACTCCACCTGCAGCATCAAGGGAAAATATTGCTGCACCTTCGTCATCTACTCCTCCAAGTAAGATTTGCACTGCTCTAGGGCCTGAACGTAAAATATTTCCAGTTAACATAGAAGCAGCTTCAACACTAATAGGACTTCCATTTCTTAAATGGTATAAGGATACTTCAGCACTCATTATTTTCATTAAGTTTTGTGCATCGCCAACACTACCTGCAATAGTAGCTGCTAAATGATTATCAATTTTGAATATTTTTTCTGCTACTTTATGTGCTACTAAACTTCCCATTGTAGCTCTTCTTTCAGTAGCGAAAACAATACCGTCTTTACAAGTGATACCAACAGTAGTGGTACCTTTTACAATTTTTTCATCGCTCATGTAAACACCTCGTTATTTCTTAACATGAAATGATTGAATAAAATAAATTTTATTATAAACTATAAATTCATTAATTTTTTAAAATTACTAAAAGATTACATTCTTTCATTAATCTTTAATATTAAAAGATTATAATTTTTAAAAAACTTTTTTAAATAATTATTAATTTAAAATAATACTTTTATAGATTTAAATTAGCATTTCTAAATATTATTAATTATTAAAGATTTATAATATTGTCATGAAAATTTTTAAAATATATGAAAATACTATTTAAATTATTATTAATTAAAATAAAATCAGATTATAAGTAAAACTTAACTTTATTACAATATGATTTAAACATATATACTAGTTTCGTTTTTAATTTTTAGTTTTTTTATAAATTAATAATTCTTATATAAGTTAATATTAATTATTATTAATTTTTATTTAATTATTTTTTTAATTAATTTTAAATTTTTAATTATTGGAAGATATAAAAATGAAGTGGAAGATTATTGGTAAAATTTTAATATTAGATGAAAAGTGTGATAATTTATCCGAGGATGACCTTTTAAACTTAAAAGATAAATTCCATGTTGAATCTATTATTAAAGTTGGAAACATTCATGGACCCTTAAGAGAACCAACAGTAGAAGTTTTACTTGGTGATACAACTGAGACTATCCATAAGGAAAATGGTTGTTTATTTAAATTAGATCTTTCAAAGGTTATGTGGTCTAAGGGAAATACAAATGAAAGATTAAGAATAGCAAAATTAGTGGAAGATGGTGAAGTGGTTCTTGATATGTTTGCAGGTATTGGATATTTCTCTATTCCAATAGGTGTACATGCAAATGCTAAAAATATTTATTCTATTGAATTAAACCCTAATTCTTATAATTTCCTTAAAACCAATATTGAATTAAATCATATTAATCAAAAAGCAGGCTATGAAAAAATGATTCCAATACTTGGGGACTGTAGAGTGAAAGCTCCTGAATTTATGGCAGATAGAATCATTATGGGTTATGTTAGAACAACACATGAGTTTTTACCTACTGCAATAAATTCTCTAAATCCTGGTGGAATCTTACATTACCATGAAACAGTTCCAGATAAATTAATGGATACAAGGCCAATTACTAGAATTAAAAAAGCTGCAAAGGGTAGGGATGTTGAGATGATTAATTTTACACACGTTAAAAAATACTCTCCAGGTGTAAGTCATATTGTAGTTGATGCAAGAATTGAATAGATTAAATAAATAAAATAAAATAGAATAAAATTATTATCAGAGTAAAAAATATTAATTAAATATTATTTTGAACATTGAGTTCCCTCTGGAGTTTACTTGCCTTATCAAGTGTAAGCGAACTTAAATAATCAGGGTTTATATATTTTTCATAAACTGCTAATCTTTCTTTTAAGACATTTCCACAGTCAACTGTTAAATCATTTAAATAATCAAGTGTTGGCCATGGAGATGTTGGGTTAACATAATCATGAGTTAAAGGAGAAACTCCTCCCCAGTCATCAGCACCACATAATAAGAATATCTGTGCACTATCATAATTTAGATTAGGTGGCACCTGAATAGACACATCATTAAATAATAATTTTGCTAGTGAAACAGTTCTAACCATATCCATTAAACTTGGACTTGGATAATTTTCCATTTCCATTCCAGGTGAGGGTGTAAAGTTTTGTATAATTATCTCTTGGATGTGACCATATTTTTCCTGGATTTTTTTAATTGTAAGTAAGGAGTCAACAATTTCCTCTTTTCTCTCACCAATGCCGATTAAAATTCCAGTAGTATATGGTATTTTTAATTTACCTGCATTGGATATAGTTTCTATTCTACGTTTAGGCAGTTTTCCCGGACTTTTCTCGTGGGCAATTGTTTCCATTAATCTTTTAGATGATGTCTCTAACATTAAACCCATGGATACATTTACTTCTTTTAATTTTTTCATGTCCTGGTAAGACATATTTCCACAATTGGTATGTGGCAGTAGATTGGTTTTTTCCAGTGTAGATTTACAAAAGTCATAGGTGTAATCGACCATTTTTGAATAATCTAATTTTTCAAGTTCTTTTTTAACTGATTCTTCCTCATCTGCATCTTCACCAAAAGTAAATAGGGCCTCTTTACAGCCATATTTTTCACTTTCTTTTAAGGTAGTTAATATTTCTGCTGGTTTTTTAAGAATAATTGCACCTTTATCGGCTGGTGTTTTTTTAAAGTTACAGTATCCGCAGTCGTTTTTACATATTTCTGTAACTGGTATAAAAACATTTTTAGAATAAGTAATATGGTTATTTTCATCTTTTGAAGATGCAAGCTTCATCAAATCAACAATATCTGTTGATTTTACATTTAATATATTAACTAAATCTTCATTAGATAAATCTTCTATTGAAATTTTCTGTGATTTCAAATCATCTAAAATTTTCATAAAAATCAGTTAAATTGTTTTTTTTTTTAATAAAAAAATATAAAAAAGGTTTAAAAATTAAAATTATATTTAGTCATTACCTGAAACGGTTACTTCAATAAAACATGGTCCTGCATTGCTTTTATCTTTCCATACTGCAATGAATACTCCTGCACCAGGCATTGTAAACATTCTATATTTGACGGTAATTCCTTGGGCTTCAAAATCTTTAACAAGTCTTAAAACTCCATTTGGATCTGTTGAAGCATTAACATTTACAGATGATCTGACCT
Source organism: uncultured Methanobrevibacter sp. (assembly GCA_964418715.1). GTDB lineage: Archaea > Methanobacteriota > Methanobacteria > Methanobacteriales > Methanobacteriaceae > Methanarmilla. Next base: position 18,142 of record CAYQMW010000024.1, read on the forward strand.
GTTCATCCATTCTGTTAATAAGTTTTCCAGCATCTTCGGAAATTACATCGACTTCTGTGCCTTTAAAACTTTCAATAACTTCATCTAGAATTTTATCTACTTCTTCTTCAATATCTAGTTTGTCCGGAACAAATCCTCTAACAATAAGAATTTTACCATTGTCCATTGCCGGTCTAGATCCTTTAAATGCATTAAATTTTCCAAGTATATTTCCTGCAATTCTATGTAAATTTGACATATTATTCCTTTTTAAAAATTCGATTTATTTAATAAGTATTGTGTTAAAATTAATTTTATTTTACTTTTTAAACTTTGTTAAAAAATTAAATAAGAGTTAAATTAATTTAAAACATCTTTCATTTCTTCTTTTAACTCTGCCATTGTTGAAACCTTTTCAGCATATGCATCGTGTCTGTGAATACTTTCTTTATTTAATTGACGAATGGTTATTATGGTATCATCAGGTAAATCTGAAAACTCAGCAACAATTTGCTCTACCATATTTCTAACACAGTCTTCAACAAATACCGGTTTTTCATGTGCATTCATAACTGTTGCATTTTCATCTGGACGTTTTAAAAGTCCGCAAACAGGAGAACTCATAGATGATTCAATGATTTCAATAATTTTTTCAGCATCAACTTTCTGATTTTTTGGAACTTCTATTAATATGGTTCCTACTCCTCTTTGATTGTGAGATGCAAAGGTTACAGTATCAATTACCTTTTGAGTAGTTTCTTCATCTAAAAATTCAAGTAATTTATTTTTATCCACTTCTTTAACAGTTTCCTGTGCACAGGGACATACAGTCATTCCAACTACTTCTGCTCCAATACTTTTACGTATTGTAATATCCTCGCCATCTCTTATACCAACTGCATTAGCTATTAATTTTCCAATTTCCTGGGAATTTTTTTCAGTTACCGGTGATTTTCTATTAAACATGTAGTCGCTTTCCATGTTCACTTCAATTTTTCTTGCATACTCATGTTTTAACATCATCTTTTCAACAATTTCAGCACAAATTGATTCTACTTCAACAGCATCACTATTTGTAACTTCTTCCATTACTTCACTAATAGCTTCAGGAGTTCTTGACATATGTATACCTTTTTGATCACTTGGTAAATCTACATATGCGTCAAAAGTAGGTATGAGTACAATTGGTCTTAATTTTTCTCCTCTATTTAAGGTTAATAATTTTTTAACACCTTTAACTCCTACTCTAGATAATTCTATAGGAAGTTCAGGTGCTTTATCTTGAGTATCTGGGAAACAATTTACCATAGTATACCTTCTAAAATTATGTATTTTTAATAAATATTTTTATATAAATAAAATTTTGTTTAGATTATATTTAAGATTAACTATATAAAAAAAGTAAATTTTTTTAATTACTTAAATATAGGGATATTTTCCATAAAAAATCATTTTTTATTAATATTTTTAACAATAATATTTAAAAAAAGTAGTTTAAAGCTTTAAAGCTTATTTAAGTAAGTATTAGATTGATAATATATAAATTTATTATAAATATTATCAACTAATTGAAATTAAATTTTAATTTAAAAGTAAATTTTAAAATGTTTAAAGGATATTAGCAGAACCCATATCTTCTTTAACAACATTTAATACTGTTTGGGTGTAGGTTCTCTCAACACCTGGTTCTTTTAACATTTCTTTAATGAAGATATCTAATTCATCAGTGTTTCTAAATTTTGCAATTAAAATTGCATCATATTCACCAGTTACATCATAAATTCCTACAACATTTTTATTAAATGATATTTTATTTTCGAAGTTTTCAAGTTTTCCCCCTCTTACTCTAACTCCGATAATACTTGTAAGTACAAATCCTAATTTTCTATGATTAATAACTGGGGAGAATTTTTCAATTACTCCATTTTTAACCATTTTTTCAATACGGTTATGTACAGTTCCAACAGAAATATTTAAATCTCTTGATATTTGTCTATAAGATACTCTTACGTCTTCATTAATGATTTTTAAAATATTTTTGTCTGTATCATCTAATTTAATAATCTCTGTATCTGTCTTGCTCATATAAAACCCTCTTTAAATAATATCTTTGCTTATATTATGTAATTTAATGTTTATGTATGTTCTTTTATATACTTTTC
>CAYQMW010000025.1:0-20156 GCA_964418715.1 uncultured Methanobrevibacter sp.
GGGCTCTCGGGGTTATGAGCCCCGCGGGATCACCAGACTACCCCACCCTGCTATAAGATAAAAATAGTTAATGTATCAAAATCGATACAATATAAATTTATATTTTGATAGTATATAAAGGTTTTTACAAAAAGATAGTTTTTAAGTGAAATTAATTAAAGTTAAAAAAAATTAATCTAAATAAAAATAATAAAATCTTAAAAAAAACTAGAAAAATATCCTTAAATATAAAAGTTAAAAAAAACTTTTAAAATTAAGAATATGTCCTTTAAAATAAAAATAAAAAATTAAGAATAATAAAAAATATTATTATTCTGCTTTATCATCTTCAAGAGCTTTAATTCTACTATCTAAAGAATCTAACCTTTCATTAGTATATTCTGAAAATTCATCGACTCTTTTTTCAAGGTCTTCAATAGATTCATTAGTAGAAGCCCATCTACGTTCAAGTGCACCTATATCTTTTTGAGTTGCAAGAGACCAATCTTCAATAAGTTGATCACTTTTCTCATCTAAAAATGCATCGATTTTTTTAGAAAATGAATCGGTGTTAAAGGTAGACATATCATAATCATTGATTTTACCTTTAATTTTAGAGGTGAAACTTTCACCTTCCTCTCCCTCATCATCATCACCAAAAGTAATAGGGTTTGAATTTGCAGAACTAGGCATTTCTTCAGCTTCGCCGCTGCCACCAATATTTGGAACTCCTATATTGAATCCGCTGAAAGATTCTGAATTAGATAAAATAAAATAATAAACCAAACTCAAAATTGCAATAATCAATATTAAAATTGCTATAAAACCTAAAAAATCCATTTAAATTACCTCACTATTTTTTATTAAGTTGTTTCTCTTTTTCTTCAATTTCTTTAAGCATTTTCTCTAACTTTTTCTGTTCAGTTTGAGCTTCAAGACGAGCTAATCTTTCATTAATTTCAGTATGTTTATAACCTATGTCATTCATTAAATCTGAAGTAGATTCTCTGATTTGTGAAAGATTTTCTTGTTGTTCTGGAGGAAGTTGAATTGGATTTTCCATTAACCTTTTGGATTCCAAATCCTTCTCAACCATAGCCATTTTTTTAAGTTCAATCTCTTTTTCGATTAATTTAATATCGTTTTTAGATTGTGAAACTTTTTTCCATTGGAGAACAACAATTATGATTATAACTGCAAAGATTATAACTAAAATTAAAATAAATAACTGATCTGGTATAATCATATTATCCATAATATTCCTCCGGAATATATATTCTATATACAATTAAGATATATTATTTAAAAGTATATAAAAATTTTGGAAAGAAATTATATAAATTAATATAATATACTAAAATCAAATATTTAAGTAATAATTATATAATAATAAATGAAGTTAAAGAAATTAACAATAAATATAAAAATTTTATAGAAATAATAAATTTTAACTTAATATAATTAAATTTATCAATTTAAAAAGAAATTAAGAGTAGATAAAATGTTAGAATCAGATGAATTAGATTCCTATATCAAAGCAGGTAAAATCGCCTCAGATGTAAGAAATAGAGCAGTTAAGCTTATTAAAAACGGAACTCCAATAATTGATTTAGTTGAATTTGTTGAAGGAGAAATTTTAAAAACAGGTGCAGGAATTTCATTTCCATGTAACGTTAGTATTAATGAAATAACCGCACATTATACATCTCCACTTAACGATGAAAATAAAATTGTTACCGGAGACTTGGTAAAACTTGATTTAGGTGCTGAGGTTAATGGATATATTTCAGATACTGCAATTACTGTAATGGCTCCAGGAGATAATTTAGAAGAATTATATGATGAAGAGACCTTAGAGTTAAATCAAAGAATTATTGATGCATCAGCAGATGCCCTTGAAGCTGCAATTAGTACTGTTAGAGCAGGTGTTGAAATTGGTCAAATCGGTCAGGCAGTAGAAGATGCAATACATGATCATGAACTTAATCCTGTAACTAATCTTACAGGCCATAGTTTAGAACCTTGGAATTTACATGCTGGAATTTCCATACCAAATTATAATAATGGAAGTAATGTAAAATTAGAAGAAGGACAAGTTGTTGCTATAGAACCATTTGCAACAAAAGGTATAGGAATTGTAGAAGATATTCCAGGTGCTTATATATTTTCATTTATGAAAAATAAACCATTTAGAATGAAACATGATGAAAAGGTCTTAAAATATATTGAAGAAAATCATAAACACCTACCATTCTCATCAAGATGGTTAACTAAAAACTTTAATGCAAATAGATTAAATGCATCAATAAGAAACCTTTCAAGATCAATGGCAATATATCCATATCATCCATTAAAAGAAAAAACAAACTCTTGGGTTTCACAAAAAGAACATACAATTATTGTAGAATCAGACGGTTGTACTGTTACAACAATATAATGAATTAAAGACTTTGTAATTTTGTTAAAAATTATAAAATTAATAAAAAATGAGAATTAGATAGATTTTATAAAAAAATCTATCTAATAAAGTTAAATAGGGCTCTTATCAACATGAAATTTGATTATTACTTATTTTTTTTATTTATCTCATCAAAATTATAGTAACCATCACAGTGAATAACTAAATTATCATTATATTTATCACAGAACTTATTGATTTTTTTAACCAAATTTGAAATTGATTTTCTATTATGGCCACTAATTTTTGACATATCACTATAAGTTAAATTATTCAAGTTAAAAATTATGAAAATTATATCAGACAGAGGTAATTTATTATTGTGAAAAAGAGTACTTGAAAAATCATTGAAATATCTGCTACAAGCTTGGCATTGATATTTTTGGATTTTTACATAATCTTTTTCATTGAATTTTTCACTGACTTTTCCTTTTTTTGAGATTTGGTGAGATTTACAAAAAGGACAATAAACACCATCTGCCCATCTTATAGATCTATAAAAGTTCATCATAGTGGTGAAATCTAAATATTTAACAGATTTATCTTGGAGAGAACGATTTATAACATCATCTTGTTCACTACTCATAAGAATCCTCTATTAACTTAAAATTTTAAAGTGTTTTTAAAATGAAAAAATATTAATCCTTAAAGAAAAAATCAATGAAAGAAACTTAATATAAATAGAGTTATTAATATTTAAATCATTTATAACTAGATTAAGAATTTGATTAGATACAATATAAGCAAAGATTATTATTAGATTATTAGATTATTAAATTGTTATAAATTAATTATTTATAAATTAAAAATGTTTTAAAATTTAAAAATAAAAAAATATTAAATATTAACACACTATTTATTCACCAATATATATTCATATTCAGTAAGAATTTTTTAATTCTTACAATTTTGAATTTAATTAATCCTATATATAAAGCTTTTAATAAAAATGGTTAAAACCACCCTTATTTTAATTATAACGAATTGTTTTTATTTATACGAACATAAGCTAAATAAAATAAGATTAAGCTTAAAATAAGTAAAAAATATTGAATATTAATTAGTTATGGATAATAATATAAAAAATAAAATTCTTTTAAAAATTTAACAAAAAAATAATAAGTAAACTAACAATTAAAGAAATTTTTATTTTTTGGAAAAAATTTAAAATTTTTTAAATAATGATGAGAAAATATTTAAGTTTTTAACTAATGTTAGGAATATTTTAAAAAATTACTATAAATTAAAATAAAAAACTTATTTAAAAAAGTTATTCTTTTTGAAATTAATAAAAAAAGTACAAAATTAAGTGATTGATATAAAAAAATATCCATTAAGAAAAAAAGTACTGTATTTAAATTAAAATTAAAAACCTATAAAAAAAGTAGTCAGTTCAGAAACTTATAGAAAATATACTAATTAAAGTGAAAATAAAAAAAGTAAATAAAAAAATAAAAAATAAAAAAAGAAGATTAGTAATCGTAGTATTTGTCAAATGGTACAGGAAGTCCCATTTGCATTCTACTTTGAGCTTCTTTTTTACTTTTATCTTTTTTACCCTTAGCTAATTTACTAAGTAAACCTAAACCAGGTTTGACAGAGTCGTCAAATTCTTTAGTTTCAATAACACCAGCATCAACTGCTGCTTTAAAGATATCTGCTCCACTATCAGTTCTGGAAAATACAGTAGACCATCCGTCAGGAGCACCTACAGATCCAGTGGATACATCTGCTAATTCTGCAACATAATCAGGACAAATGTTACATCCAGCTTGTTCATATCCGTGTGTTTCTTTTAAACCAATAGTGTTTGCTTCATCACCGGTATAAGCAAAGAATTTACCTTTACCAATATCCATTTTAGTTACATCTTCGATGTTTATTCCCATTTTTTCTTCAGTGAAAGTTTCAAGAGAAGCGAATGGGAAGTTTTCCATACAGAAAATACCGATTAATAATTTGAGTTTGTCTGCAACAAATCTGGTTGAAAATGGATATGTTTGCATTTTTCTAATACCCATCATTTGACAAGGAGTACCTACAGTACCTACTTTTTCAAGACCATATTGTCTTACAGCTTCTTTTAAAGCCCAAACGTTAGGAGAATGAGTGTATTTAGTTCCAGCTGCAGCAATAAGTTCATCAGTAGAGGTAGCAACAACAGGTTGAGGAGTCCAAGGTTCATCGGAAGGTCCTGCAACAACTGCTCCTTCAATAATACCCTCGTCTAATGCATAGGAAAATAATGCAGTTACAATTCCACCATCTTGTGCTACTTCTTGAATTTTACTATCAGTAGCTCTAGCACAAACTACATTTTGATAATTACCGAATTCTTGACCAAATTCCATTTTAAATCCTCCTATAAATTAAACTCTTTTTTAATCCTTTCATATGGGAACCAAGCTCTAGGACAGTGTGCATAACAGGAACCACATTTAATACATCTGTTTTTATTACATTCTGGTCTACCTTGTATCATAGTCATTGCTCTAGTAGGGCATGCTAATGCACAAGTTCCACAACCAGTACATAATGATTTATTACCAATGTTGGTTTTGATATCACATCCACAAGCCAAGTTACAAGATGCTATATCTAAAGCAGGTTGTAAGTATTCCATATCGTTATTGATTAAAGCTACAACAGCTTTAGCAATAATTTCAGGAGAAGCAGGACAACCAGGAATTGCAAGATCGACTTTGACTAAATCGCTTACAGGTACGAAAGATTCGTGTTTAGGTTGTGCTTGTTGACCACCATGAGCATATCTGGTGAAACAACCAGTCATAGCACAAGAACCGAAAGCAGCAATTAAACCAGAGTGTTTTCTAGCTTCTTGAACTTCGTGTAAACTGTGCTCATCTTGTAAACATACTGAACCTTCAATAAGACATAAGTCCATTTCAGGCATTTCTTCAGCATAAGTACCGTGAATCCATTTATCTACTAATGTTTGACCGTAAACAATATCTACCATGTCAGTAAGTAAAGTTGATAATATATCATAGTTTTCTGTTAAAGACATAGCATCTCCGGTACATCCACTTAAGTGTATGTATCCAATTTTAGGTTTATTAGTAGGTTTTACAGAAACTTCACCTTCTTCGTATTTAACTTCAGCTTCGATTGGTTTAGTTTCAGATTTTTGTTTTTTTCTCAATCTATCTAAAAATGACATTTAAATAACCCCAATTTCTTTTAAAATCATATCAATGGCTTTAGGAATAGCATTTTCAACAGGTTCAGTTAAACCCATATCAATATCTGGTGAAGAAATCTCTTGTGGTTGGCACCCTACAATGACAACATCAATACCTTCATTTGCCAAATCTTGTAAAGGTTCTTCTACCGCCCAATTGTGAGCATTTTCATACTTCCCTTTAGGCATATCAAATGGTGAGAAATATTTTACAGTTCCAGGTTCAGCACCAAACTCTACAACGTCAACAATTACTAATTTTTTCCATTTATCACTAGGTAAGGAAAAGATATAATATGTTGCACTAGTTCCTGCATCAATAATATCCAATTCTTCTGGAAGTTCTTTATCTTTAAAATATCCTTCTTTAAGTTCTTTTATAACAAAAGGACCAAAACCATCATCTTTAAATAGAAGATTTCCACAGCCAACAACTAAAGTTTCTACATCATATGCCATAATTATTCCTCTATAAGTTCACCATTTCATCTTTAAGGACGCTCCTGTCTTCATCATCAACTACCATTACGTGGGTAGCACATGATAAACAAGGGTCATAAGCTCTGATAACGTGAGGACCAAATTCGTGATGGAATCCTTCAGTTGCAGGTCCCATAGTTGGGATGTTCCAAGTAGTTGGTACTAAACAACTGTAGTATTGTACTTTACCATCTTTAATTTGTGCCATATGCACATCAGTTCCCCTAGGTGCTTCAATTACACCTAAACCTAATTTATTTGTTCCTCTAGGATCAAAGTCTGCCATTACTGGAGCAGATGTATCTAACTGATCTACTAATTCAGCTAATTTTTGAACATCTAATTTCATTGCTTCAGCTCTAGCAACGTGTTGTTGAACAACACCTTTACCTTTGAATCCATGATACATTTCTAATCTAGCTCTAGGACCAGTTTCGATAGCTTTACCTTCCCATAAAGGAATGGTAGAACAAGCCCTTTTACCAATTTCAGGATCATCATACCATTGTTCAGGCATGATTTCAGAGAATTTATCGAAATCGAAGTAATCTCTATTACCATAGAAAGCATCAGATGAGAATGGTTTTGCATCCACTACACCTAAACCGTCAGGTAATCCTTTATCAGCAACTAAACCAACAATTAATTCAGTGTGAGCATCTATCATAGGACCTAAATCTTTTATGATATTTGCGATTTTATCTTTAGCAATTGGAGAAATAGGTTTTGCCATTCCACCTACTCTTATATCTGAAGGGTGAATACCTTCACCAGCAAGAGTGTCTACTATGAATTGTACTTTTTTCCTGATGTTAGATACACTATCTACTGCAGTAGCAAATAAGTGATCTGGTACGAAATCAGGAGCAATTAAAAAGTGATGAATTGCAGCACTGTCAAGACAATGTGCAGCTAAAGTCATCTCTCTCATAATTCTAGCAGCTTTTGGAATTTCAATGTCTAATGAATCATCAACTGCTTCAACAGAAGCCAATGTATGAGGTATAGGACATACACCACAAATCCTTTGACATAAAACAGGAGGAGTTTCCGGTGCTTTGCCTACAACCATCTTTTCTAAGCCTCTAACAGGGGTAATACTAAAGTATCTACCTTTTGTAACTATCCCTTCATCGTCTACTTCCATGACAAGTTCTGCATGACCTTCTTGCCTAGTAGTAGGGGATATAACTATTTTATCACTCAAATGTGTCACCTCTTTATATTAAAAAAATAGAAACTAACGATGGTTTATATTTTATTATAATTAATATATATATGATTTTCTTTAAACAAAAAAGAAAAGTTTATATATTAAAGTAAAATCTTTATCAAAGTGATAAAAATCAGTAAAAAGTTATTAACTTTTTCATAATAAATTCTGCGAATATTTTAAAATTTTAAAAAAATATGCTAATAAATACTAAATTTTAGAAAAATAAAAAAGGAAAAATTATACTTATTTAAGATAAAACTAATGTAAAATAAGAGTTTTAAATTAAATTGCAAAAAAAAATTCATGAATTTAAAAAAGATATGAAAATAATTAAAAAAAATAATAATCATAATATTTATAAATATAAAAAATCATAATAGTTTTATTATTTAAAAATGTAATGTATATTTAAGAAAAATTTTATAACTGTTTAAAAATTTTCACTAAAAAGTGCATTTTTAAATAATTTATGAAATATTGCGAGGTGAGAAGATGGAAAAATCCAATATTATTATCTCAGTAATTATTGTACTTTGTATTGCTGCAGGTGTTACAGCATATGGAGTAACTAGTGAAGAAAATGGAGTTTTTAAAACCCTCCAAGGAATTGGATCAGATAGTTCTAGTGGTTCAGGTACTGGAAATGTAAGTGTAAACACTAGTGACTCTGGTACTGGAGATAGTGGATCTGAAGGTACAACTGACGGAGGATCTACTGATGATTCTGGAAATAGTGAAACCGATAATAGTGGTGGAGGCAGTAATGATAATGGTGGAGGAAATCAAGCAGACCCTACCGTTGCAACTTATACTGTAACCAGTCAAAATGATGACGGAGGATACACCATAACTTATTATAATGCATATGATGAAAATATTGGTTACATCAGATATGATTCTGACGGTTCCGAAATTGAAGGTGCAGGTGGAGCTACAGGTTAAATTTAAAAATTCCAATTAAATCAGATTTTCTGATTTAATTTATTTCACTTTTATTAATTTTTAATTAAAAATAAAATATAGCTTTTTTTCTAAAAAAAATTTTAATTATAATAAATTTTCTAAAATATCTAAATTTCATAGAAAATATTGGAATAATAGATATGTTTATATAGTAAAATAAACTTATAGTTTATTGTTATGATAATGGGCCAGTAGCCTAGTAGGATAGGGCGTCGGACTTCTAATCCGAAGATCCCGGGTTCAAATCCCGGCTGGTCCGTTTTAATACTTGTTTTTTAATAATAAATATTTTAACATAATATCAATTAAATTAAACAATTTAATATTTGATTTATGGGCTTGTAGCCTAGCTGGATAGGGCGTTAGACTCCTAATCTAAAGACCGTGGGTTCAAATCCCACCAAGCCCGCTTAAATATACTATCTTTTTTTAAAAAAATTATAATTAGAAAAAACTTAATTCTTTAGATAATATTAAAAAATTAAATTAAAAAATAAAAATAATTTGAAAATCATATTAAAATGTTGATTTTTAGATAAGTTTAAATACTTATCTTATGCAATATAATTAATGTATCTATGAATAATTAAAATTTTTAATTTTACTATTTTTAAAAAATTAATTTTAATTTGTTTAACTAAAATATTTTTTATAATTATCTTGCTCGAGGGATACCTAAACAGTTCTTGTCAAGTTTGATTATTATACTATAGATACTATTAGCTAAGAGATTACACTTAGTTAGTACTATATTAAAGGTGATTAAATGAAAATACCAAAAGAAAAAAGGACATACTGTCCATATTGTAAAACTCATACTATACACGAAGTTCGTACTTCTAAAAAAAGAAAAGCTAGTGAATTAAAATGGGGTCAAAGACAGTTCAGACGTGTAACTGCAGGGTATAGAGGTTACCCAAGGCCATTACCAAGTGGAAGTAAACCAGTTAAAAAATTAGACTTAAGATACAAATGTAAAGAGTGTGGAAAAGCTCACATTAGAAAAGCTTTCAGAACTGGTAAACCTGAATTTGTAAGTCAATAGGTGTTAATTATGTCTAGCAAAGGTAGAGGAAATTTTTTAAGAGTCAAATGTTTAGACTGTGGTAATGAGCAAATAGTTTTTGACCGTGCAGCTTCTGATGTAAAATGTATTATCTGTGGAAAAACTATTGTAAAATCCCGTGGATCCAAAGCTAAAATTATGGCTCATATCGATGAAGTTTTAAACTAAATATTTTAATTTTTTAATTTTTATTACTCTAATTTTTTTTATTTTTAATTTCTAATAAAAATTAAAAACCTAATATTATATTTATATATGAAGGTGTTTTAATGGTAAGAAAACAAAATAAATGGCCTGATGAAGGTGAACTCATTGTTGCAACCGTTTATAAAGTTCTCCCTTATGGTTGTTTTGCTAAACTAGAAGAATATTATGGAAAAGAAGCTTTTATCCATATTAGTGAAGTATCTTCTGGTTGGGTTAAAAATATTCGTGACCATGTAAGAGAAAACCAGAAAATCGTTGCACGTTGTATTAGAGTCAACCCTAAAAAAGGTCATGTTGACGCATCCTTAAAAAGAATTAGGGAAGATCAAAGAACTAAAAAGATTCAGCAATGGAAAATTGAACAGAAAGCTGAAAAATTTTTAGAATTAGCTGCTAAATCATTAGATAAAGATTTGGATGCTGCTTATGAGGAAGTAGGTTATGAATTAATGGATATCTTTGGTGATATCTATGGTGCATTTGAAACTGCTGCAGAAGAAGGAGTTAAATCTTTAACTGATGAAGGAATCGATAAGAAATGGGCAGAAGCTATAAGTGAAGTTGCTGAGAAAAACATCACTCCTCCAGAAGTACATATCAGCGGATATGTTGATATTCAAACATATGATGCTAATGGTGTAGAGATTATTAAAGAAGCATTACTTGCTGCTGAAGATAATGGCAAAAATAGTGAACATAGTGTAAAAGTACAATGTGTAGGTGCTCCTAGATATCGTATAACTGTTACTTCCTATGATTATATTTTAGCTGAAAAAGAACTTCAAAAAGCAGCAAAAAGAGCTATAAAAATAATCGAAGAATCTGAAGGAAAAGGCGAATTTTTACGTGAATTAGAATAGTTTAAATTAAACTAATCTAATACTTTTTTTAATTTTTTTAAATAATATTTTTACAATTAACTTATTTTAAAAATTTAACGGGATTTTTAAATATTTAAAATAATGTTTTATTTCTAATTTTAAATAAGTATTAAACTTAATATTAATTAACAGTTTTTTAAAACAATCCAATAGCTTAAGAAAAATTAAACTAAAAAATAAAGTTAAAAATAAAAATAAATTTTAATTAAAAAAATAAACAGGTATAATAAAAAATTAAAAAACTCAAAAACTAAAAATTATATATTTAAAAATTATAATTATTTTAAAAAATAAAAAATTTAAATAAAATTAAAATTTGGTTCTAATTAATTCAATAATTCTAAGTGACAATATGAAAATGAAAATGCAAAAGTGTAAAACATGTAATATTTACACTATTCAGGACAAATGCCCTAAATGTGGTGGAAACTTAAATGTAATATATCCGCCTAAATATTCTATTGAAGATAAATATGGCAAATATCGCAGAAAATTGAAAGAAGAATCCAAAATGTGAGGTTTCACCATGGAAAAAAATGAAATAAAAATTATAGAAGAAGTATCATTAGATAATCCTATATTTATAGAAGCACTTCCAGGTATTGGTCATGTAGGTAAATTAGCTGCTGATCATTTAATTGATGAATTAGATGCTGTTAAATTTGCAGAAATTTATTCTCCATACTTCCCACCACAAGTATTTATTGGTGAAGGAGGAATTATTGAAAATATGTATAATGAATTATACTATTTAAAATCTCAAGGAGAAGATAACAGAGACTTTATTATTCTTGTAGGTAATACTCAAGGTTTATCTCCAGAGGGACAATATTCATTATGTGGAGATATTCTCGACTTTGTAGAACCATTCGGAGTTAAAGAATTATTTACCCTTGGAGGACTTGCAACCGGCCAACCAGTAGAAGATACCAAAGTTTTTGGTGCTGCTACAGACACTGAAAAGATTGAAATATTAGAAGAAGTAGGTGTCGAGATAAGATCTTCTGATGGAGGCATCATTGGTGCAAGTGGACTGTTTTTAGGATTAGGTCAGCTTAGAGGAATGTCTGGTGCTTGCCTTATGGGAGAAACTCCAGGTTACTTTATTGATGCACAAGCAGCAGAAGCAATATTAATAAAATTATCAAAATTACTTAAAATAGAAGTAAGTACTGACGAACTTGAAAAAAGGGCAGAAGAGACAAAAGCTATGATTATGAAAGCTCAACAAATGGAGCAAGAAATGATGTCTCGCCAGATGCACCAACAAGACGGTGACGACTTACGATATATTGGATAAATATCCAGTATATACTTTTTCTTTTTTTATCAAACTCTTTTTAATTAAAACCTTAATAAATACTTTTTTAATAAAAATTTTAATAAATTAAAACCCTTTTTTTATAAAAACCTTAATTAACAATATTAATAAATAAATAAATAGAGCAAAAATTCTTTTTTTATAAAATTTAAGGTAATATCTCTTTTTTATACAATATCAACAAAATTTTATAAAATTAACAACCTTAATCATCAATCGATGAAAAATTTAATATATAAAAATTATCCAAGGATTATTATGGAAATAAATACTGATTTACATATTCACAGCTGCTTTTCAATGGCTACATCAAAGGACATGCTAATAAAAAATATTGCTCCAAAAGCCAAAGAGAAAGGTTTAAACCTTGTTGGAACAGGTGACGGCTTCCATCCTAAATGGTTAGATATTATTGAAGAGTCAACAGAATATATTGGAGATGGAATATATTCAACTGACAAATGTGACTTTATCCTAACTGTGGAAGTTGAAGGCTATAAAAAAATACATCATTTACTAATACTTCCAAATATTGATGTTGCACGTGAAATAAGTGATAAAATTATATTTGGAGATAAAAGTGCTGATGGCAGAGGTAAAACCAAACTGAAAGCATGTGAACTATTAGATATTGCTCATGATTATGATTGTTTAATTGGACCTGCACATGCATTTACTCCCTGGACTGGAATGTATAAATCATATGATAGTATTTATGACTGTTATGAGGGAAAAGTAGATTTTGTAGAATTAGGTCTATCAGCAGATAGTGATATGGCAGATAGAATAAAAGAATTAAAAGATTTCCCATTTTTATCAAATTCCGATGCTCATTCCCCATGGCCACATAGATTAGGTAGAGAATTTAACAAAATAGAACTTGATGAGATTTCCTATACAAGTCTTAAAACTTCAATAAAACATAATAAAATCCGAGGAAATTATGGTCTTTATCCTAATCTTGGAAAATATCATATGACTGCATGTAGTAAATGTTATAAACTAATAGACCCTGAAATTGCAAAGGAAAATAATATGATATGTGATAGTTGTGGAGGGCGGATAAAAAAAGGTGTTGATTATAGAATTAGTGAAATTAGTGACTATAAAAAGGAAAAACATCCTCATTTTAGACCATGTTACACTCATTTAATGCCTCTTGCTGAGATAATATCAAAGATTTATAATAAAGGAATAACAACAAAAACCGTTCAAAACAAATGGGAAAATCTCATAAAGAATTTTGAAAGTGAAATTGATGTTTTGATAAATAGTCCTCTTAGAAAAATTGAAAAAATAGATAGTAAAGTAAGTGTTGGAATAGAAACATTTAGAGAAGAAAAAGTTAAAATTATTCCTGGTGGTGGAGGAAAATATGGAGAAATATCCTTTAAACATTTACTTGAAAAAGATAATAGCAAACAAGTAATGACGTTAGATAGTTTTAGATAAAATACCCTGAACAAATTTAATAACTGAATAATTAATAAAATCATTTTAAAAAATTAATTAAAATTAATAAAATAAATTATGTATTAAATAAATTAAAATAAATTTAAAAAATAATATAAAATTAAAAATTAAGTAAAAAAAATTATTTTTTAATCAAATAAATAAAATTAGATTATATTTTCAACTATACGGCCTTTTCTATTTTTTTCAATAACATTAGCATTTGCTTTAGGCATAACAACTAAATCCTGAGCTTTAAATGGACCGTATACCTTTTCATCTACACCAATAATTTGATTGAAATCTTTAAAAACAATGACTAATGTATTTTCTTCAAGATTTTTGTTTTTATACCTTGTATCAAGAAAATCCTCTTCTTTTAAATCAACAAATTGATCATCTACTGATTGTAAAATATTATTTAACTGATTGTTTTCATTAGATTTTGGACTAAGAATATTTCTTGAATTAATAGATTCCCTATTGGTTTTTTCTTTATTAACAGATTTTAAACCTTGATTTTGACCTTTATCATTGGTTTGTTGAGTATTTACCTGACTTTGACCTTTATCCTGAGTCTGTTGACTGTTTATTTGATTTTTTTTTAAAAAATCCCCTTGGCTTTGAGCATTCTGTGCATTTTTAATCTTAGAGTCAAATACCTGTTTTTCAATAGGTTCTCTTTTTTCATCCTCTAAAATTTGAGCATTGGAAATTTTATTAAGTCTGTTTATTACCTCATCTTCATGATTAATCGTTTCTCTATCTTCTTCACTTGCTTCTTGAGTATTATCAGATGGCAAATCGTCGCTGCCCCCAATATCAAGTGAAATATTGTTTCTATGATTTTTAAAATTATCAATTAAGGTATAGTATAATTTTTCCTCTTCAGGAGTTAAATTTAAAGGTGTTGTATCAACTAAATCAAATTCTGCTTGGCCTTTAAATAAATGATAAGATCTGTGAATATTTCTAAGTGCTGCATCTGCAATTTTATGTTCACGACGTTCACATATTTCAGTTGCGATTCTTTGAGTATCTTTTAGAAGATAATTCTCTTTTGAAAATGGGTCACTTCCTACATTTTCTCTTAACTCATAAAGATAAGAGTACACTTTATGATAGAAATTAGTCTCTACCTTAGCAAGTGAACTAGGATTACCCCTTTCCTTTTTTTGAATCTTACGTAACTCTTGGAAAAATTCAACCACACTAACAACTCACAGAATCTAAAAATTAGATATAAATAAATATTAATTAAAAATTAACTAATTAAGTAAAAATAATTGTTTTTTAAAAATTAAAAAATAAAATAATTAGAACCTGATTATTCATCAGATTCAATACGTGGAGCAAGCATGAAACTAAGCTCTCCGTCTTCAGAAACCATTTTAAGAGCTAATCCTAATGGCATGTCATCTCCTAAACTAATAGTTGCAACATCTGAAAACTTATCTGCTTTGAGCATTTCTCTAATTTTCTCTAAAGAGAATACTGATGATGCTTCAGTTTCTATTTTTTCTCCATGTAAATATTCAATATTTGCATCTCCAAATTCACCTTCAGCAGCTGCTTTAAAGACTTCTCCATCAACCATTAATGTAATTTTATCTGAAAAGATATCAATATCATTAATAGAGTCTTTTAAAAGTGTGAAAGGAATGTCAAATTGGGTCGGATAATTTAACGGAGGTGGTGAAGGAGTATCATATTCAATATCTATAAGACGTATTTTGAATTTTCTTTTAGCTTCACCTTCAAATACGATAATTAAATTACCTTCATCTAAAGATAAAAATACCCTATCATTAGATTTAGATCTTTTTAAAACTTTCATTAACTCATCAGTGTCAATGTTTATTTGCTGAGGTTCATCACAGACATAATCATCAAATAAACTTGCTTTAAGTTCTAAATGTACAAAAGTTATATGACTCCTATCTAGAGCATTTAACCTGACACCTTCACTATCAGTTTGTAATTGTACTTCATCAACAATTGATGAAATAGCATCAAAACTTGTTTTTAAAATACTAGAATCACTTAATTCTGCTTTAAACATATAATTTACCCCTATAAAGCTTTTAAATAAATTTTTATCCTATTAATTAAACTTTATAGTTATTTATAAAAAATATTATACTATATATATTTATAATTATTATCATTTATAAATTTTAATTTTCATTTATAAAAATCAATAAAATAAGTTTTACAAGAAGGTTTTATAAAATTCATAAAAATTTATAATTATATTTTTTGCTTATAAAAATGAATTAATACCTTCGTCTTAACTGATCTTCTTTTATTTTCTCATAAAGGATTCTTTTATCTTTCATATTACAGTAAACTGCACCAATACCCAAATATTGAGTTGAAAACATTAAAAATCCGAAAAATGTTGCCCATAAAGTACTTAAAAACATATCAGGAAAATCAATTGATTGAAGATATCCTAAAATTACTATTGCAAGAGTAATAGAAGTAATATCCCTAGCATAATTTTTCCAACCAAATATATTTATACTTCTGAAAATTTCCACTAAATTAAATGCCTTAAGTAAACTATTAGTATCTGCTAGTTGAGCAAGTCCTGTATCTACAAAGAATGTAGTTATATAAAATACAATACCGCTTAAAGTGAAGAAAATTATAGCATGATCAGGATTATGAGAAAGTAATAAATGAAAAGTATCGTGGAAGTTTAAAAGTAAATCGTGTAAGTCAAATACTGGAAAATTAAACATTTTAGCTATATAATTTAAAATAAAAAGTTGAAAAGAGATATAAACAACATAAACAATATAACCCTTAATTCCCAAGGATATAACCTGCTTAGGCATTATTTTTGGTAATCTATAACCATGATTAATCCGGTCCCGAACAATTGACATTCCGTAACCTGTTAAAACTATAGTAATAATAGCCTGAAGTATCCATACCCACATAAATTCATAACCAGTACCATAAATACTTAAAGAAAAATCAGAAATCCAACTTATAGTAAATATTAACAGAACTATGAATATGAAAAATGGAATATTAAAACTACAATAATCCCATACTTTTTTCAATTTAAATAATGGCATTTACTCTCCTCGATATTAATTATTTTATTATAAAATATAAATAGTTAATTTAAAGAAAAGTTTAAAAAAAAAATTAATTACCCTTGAGATTTTATAAAAAATATAAAAAAGTAGAAAAAATTAGAAAAACCTATAAAAACTTGGGGCCAATGATTAAATTTAAAAATTAAAAATAAATTTATAAAAGTAAAAAAAACTTTATTTAAACAATAAAAAACTTATAAAAAGCTAAAAACTTAGCTAATGAAATAAAATAGAACAATAATATAATGAATTAATAAAATAATAAAAATAATAGTTTATGGATTAAAAAAATAGAAAAAAATAAAGATTAAAAACTAATCTCTATCTTCTTTAGAAGTTTTAACAGTTATCTTAAATTCATCTTCAGGGTGATTTGTAACCAAATCTGAATCAAAGGAACTTTTAGTTAAACCATTTTCATCATTTAAATCAGATTTAATTGAATAAACACTATCATCTAAATCATCATCTAATGAAACATTATTATAATCAGATAAAACTGTATCCATATCTCCCTCATCCTCTTCTACAGCATCAATATTTTTTATTGATTGAGCAAGACTATCAAATGGAGTTTTAAATGATACAAGTTTCATAATTGAAAATATTAAACATAATGCACCAATAAATATTAATAAAATTGCAAAACCTGTTGATTCACCTGAAGCAACACTATCAATTACCCTAGCAGATCTGCCATAAATCATATAAATACCAAATGAAAGTGTAATTAAACCTACAACAATTCCAATAGCTGGAATTAAACGTGATTTTGATTTTGATTTTAGCTTTTCAACAACTTCATTTTCATCTTCTGCTTCTTCATCATTTTTAGTGTCATTTGAATCTTTATTAGATGACATTTTAGATTTATTAGTTTCAATATCATCATCTAAATCAATATCTGAATCATCTAAACTATCCAAATCAATATCATCCAAATCATCAATATCAATTTCTGAATCAATATCTAAATTCTCATCTAAATCAATATCTGACTCTTCAACTGGATTATCTTCAGCTGAATTTTTATCAAAAACCTCATCAACATTATTTAAAATATTATCTTCAAATGTTTGGGAGGAATCATTATCTATATTAAAAGAATGATCTTTTTCTTTAATTTCCAACATGTCATGACTTAATTTTTCTGCATCTTCCTCATCAATAACTGATGTTGAATTAATAATGTCCTCAGATTCATATACATCTAAGGTTCTTTGTTCTGCTTCAGTTGATTTAGGAATATCCTCTTCAAGAGGTATTTCATCTACTATTTCATCTGAAGTAGAATCCTCAGTAATTTTATAAGCTTCAGAAGAATCTTCCTCCAAATTAGAATCCTTCACTGTTTTCATAATATTTTGAAGATTTTTAATAGATTCATCATATTTTGATTCTGTGTCTTTATCTGACATAAAATAATCCTCACATTTGAATTAATCATATTCTCTCCAAGTATGTTTACATTCAGTGCATTTGAAAAATCTTGTTGGTGCTTCATCAGCACTACGAGTTTGTAAAAGCCACCAGAATGCTTTTGTATTACCACATTCAGGACAACTTGCTTTAGTAGTAGGAAGAGTTTCAACATCTTCTCCTTTCATAATAATATTATCTTTAGCTTGTATTTTTTCAGAAACTGCATATTCGCTAGATTCTTTATCAGATAAATCTTTTTCATATCCGCATGAACATTTAATTTTATCACCACTAGGAAGTAACATACCTCCACATTTAGGACAAAATTCCATTTTTAACCTCCACTAATACAATAATTAATAATTTTGATAATTGTATAAATTAAATATTTTTAGTAAAATTTTTTATTAATTTGATTTTTGAAAATATTTTCAAAAAATATAATTTAAAATTTATAATTTAAGAAAATAAATGTTTAAAATTAAAATAATAATTTAATTGAATTTAAGTTTATATTTTATTTACTTTAATATAGTATAAAAACTTTTAAGAAAATTTAATATAAAATAATAAAATTATTTAAAATATTCTCTTTCAGTAATAATCGGTTTTTATAAAATATTATAAATATCCTCTAAAATTTCCTTATGGTCAAAGGCTAAATCTGTATTAAATGCTTTATCAAAAGTAAATATTTTTATTTCTTTAGCATCATCATCTGCTTTTCTATCATCAAAATTGCCCTTTGCTAAAAATACAACAGAGACTGTATGTCCACGAGGATCGCGGTTAGGTTTTGAGTATACACCAACTAATTTGGATAATTCAACATCAATACTAGTTTCCTCTTTTGCTTCCCTAACTGCTGCATCTTCTACACATTCACCATAATCAACAAATCCTCCAGGAAATGCCCAGTGGTCTTTGAAAGGATCATTTTTTCTTTTAATAAGTAAAAATTCCTTATTTTCATTATAAATAAAAATATCTACTGTTAAAGAAGGTTTTTTATATTCACCCATATAATCACAGCCTTTTTGAAATCAATTGAATAATGATTATTGATTATACTATTAAGTAAATTTTTAAATTGTAAAATAGTTAAAAGCTTAATAGTATCTAATAAATTTTAATTAAAAATAATAAATAAAAATAGTTGAATTCTTATAGTTATAAGAATTAATAAATAATTTAAAAAGAAATAAAAAAATTAGATTTGTTCAACTAAAGATTTGAATTCTTCAGCTTCTTCTTGAAGAGTTTTAGCAGCTTTAAGAAGTGAGTTTCTTGCAACTTTTTTCTGTTTAGTTTTAATTGTCATGATAGGCTCACCAATTAAAGGGTGATCTATTCCATAAACTGCATATTGAACATCATCATCTTCCATGAGAATTTTTCTTAAAGCATTACAAAGAGCGTGTTTTTCTCCATGAAGAACAATTTCTAATTCTAATTTTTTATCAGTTAATACTTCTATATCCATATTATCAATCCAATAATAATTTTTTTAATATATAAAACAATTTGATTTTAATAATTCTATAAACATCAATTAATGAAAAATAAAATAATAAATAAAACAATTGAATAGTAAATATTAATCAAACAATCTACTGTTAATAACTATTATTAATCTTTTTTAGTTCAATTATTAATTAATAATAATTAACTCATCTTAGTAAAGATAATTTGAAGATATTTTACGTTTTTCTTTTTTACCACAAGTTGGACAAATTAATTCATCTTTCCTACCAGTTGGTTCCATGTAATCTCTACATCTAGTACACATTGCTTTAACTACACCGCATTCTTCATCTTCAGTGTTTAAATCAATATTTTCACCAGCAATTCTAGAAACTTTACCTCCAACAATATCTCCAATTCTAAATGCATCAGTTAAACGGTCAAGATAATCATTTTTAACCTGAGATACATGAATTGCACCTAAATAAGGTAAAGCTAATTGTCTATCTTCATCTTTTTTAGTTTGAACATCAATTAAAGCACGTTGACTACGGACATCTGTAATTTGACCATAAACCATATCACCACGTTCAAGTAGAACTGGTGTTCCTGTAAGTGGTGCAACAGAAACTTTTCTATTTTTTGAATCCAAAGTCACATTTCCTAAAATAGAAGATTTAATATCCCCATTATCATCAAAAGTACCTTCTCCTGGTTCAAATTGCTCAATGATTCCTAAAAAATCACCAGGCATTACTAAATCTCCTGATTCTAATTTCATTTATACACCTCATAAAAATAAGAAAAAATTATGAAATAATATTTTTTAAAGAATAATATATAATTCTAATACTAATCTTATATTACTATTAAATATGTATTTATAGATTTTTTATAATATAAATATATTTAATTTTTTTAAAATTTTTATC
>CAYQMW010000026.1:0-4789 GCA_964418715.1 uncultured Methanobrevibacter sp.
TTAAAAATATTTTTTATCAAATATATATTTTTTATTTAATTTTTAATTTTTTTTTTTAATATTTTATTTTTATATTTTTTTCATTTTATTTGTTTAATTTTTTCATTATCCTTTTATATTTTATATAAGTAAATTTTATATACTTATAAAATCATAATAAAATTAATAATATATTTTAAAATATATGAGGTGAATAAGGTGACTAAATTCTGTACAAGTTGTGGGGAAGTTATAGATGATAATGCTGAATTTTGTCCACATTGTGGGGAGAAGATTGTAGAGAATAATTTAGTCAAAGAATATAGGAAAAATGTTTCTCAAAATAAAAATCCAAATCCTGATAATAAAGTAAAAGATAAGGAAAAAATATTATATGTATTAATCATTATATTTTTCTTAATATTATTTTTAGGATCTTATATTCTTATGAAAAGTAAGGGATATTAAAAAAGGTGTTTTTTATGGATGAAAAAGGTGTAGATAGATTAATTTTAATAGTTGTTGTTGCTATTATTGCACTTGTAGCCGCACTTGCTGTAGGTTTTGCAATTATTCCTGAAAATCCTAATGTTGGTGAAACAATACTTGATTTACCTAGTATTTCCGATGTTTTTTACAATCCTGCTGTAGCGAATAATACTACTAGTCCTAATCATAATAATACTACAAATCACACTAATACTGCTCTTAATTCCACTAAGGATGTTAAAAACACTACTGATGATAAAACTGATGTAAAACACGATGATAAGAAAGATGTTAAACAAGATTCAACATCGGATGATAAATCAGGAGATAAAGATAAAAATAAAGATATAAATAAAGATAAAGATAATAATAAGGATAAAAATAAAGATAAGGATAAAGATAAAACTGATGATAAAACCGATGATATAACTGATTCGGATACAAATAAAGTTGCAGAAAAATCATGGAAAACTGTTGGTACATATTCTAATTCCCAACCTTCATTCTCCTTAAACGATAATGATGATAAATATAAAATCACTGTTACTGCTAAAGGAGAAAAGGATGAAAATGGTGAATTAGATATTGAAGTTATAAATGGTGAATCTGTGGTTCAATCTAAAAAATTATCTGTCAGTGATGGTGAATCAAATGAGATTACTATGGAGGGTAGTGGTGCAGGTAATTATAATGTGGCATTAGATGGAGATAATATTAAAAGTTATTCTGTAACAATCTATGAATATTCATAAATCTTTATCTAATTTTATCTTTTTTTTTTAATTTATCAAAATTATATTTAGTTTAGTTATTTTTTAATTTATTTATTTAATTTAATTTATTTAATTATTTAATTATTTAATTTGATTTATAGGAATTTTTAAATTATTTAATTTTAATGGGTTTTTTTTATGATTTTATATTTTATAGGAACGTGTAATAGTAGGTATATAGCAGAAGGTTTGGCTGAATTATGTGATGATGAATTGGTTGCAATAAATTCTTATCTTAAAAAATCTGAAAGAATTAATTTGGATTCTGATAAGCCATTTGTATTTGTAATGCCTATTTATGCATTTAGAATTCCTAAAAAAATAGATGAATTTATTAGAAACTGCAAATATCATGGTTCAAAAGAGGCTTATTTTATTGTAAATTGTGGAGGATCTCCAGGGGATGCTTTAAGATATATTAAAAAAACTGCTAAAGCAGCAGGTCTTAATCTTAAAGGTTTTGATGCAATTAACATGCCTTCTAATTATATTTTATTATATAATCCTCCTGCAACTGACAGTAATGCTGTTTTAGGAGCATTAAAATATCAAAAAACACAGATTGAAACTATTGCAAATGATATTAACAATAATAAAGAATTCTTTAAAAGACCTGCAGGTATTGTTGATAAATTAAAATCACTTATTATAAATCCGATATTTATGAGGACTATTAAACCTGAAAAATTTGAAGTCAGTGATTTATGTAATAACTGTGGTCAGTGTGTTGTTAGATGCCCATTAAATAATGTAGTTTTTGATGGTTTTCCTAAATGGGGTGATGACTGTATGGCTTGTATGGCCTGTATAAGCGGTTGTCCATTTAATGCTATTGAATATGGTAGTAAGACCATTGGAAGAAACCGTTATTTCTTAGATAAACATTATGATGATATTGAATAAGTAAAAGATTTCAGATAAAAATAATATAAAAAACTTAGATTAATAAAATAATTTAACTATATAAAAATAAGTTTTTTTTTTAAAAAAAAATTTAATTCTATAAAAATAAGATAAGTTAATTGATTAATTTATCTCATATATAAAATGTATTTTCCAAATCTCGGGATTCTATAAATAATCACTGTTGCAGTATAACTGAATATTATTAACAAAATCCAAAGCATAATTGCTTTTACAGGTTCTGAATATGGTAATTTAACTACAAGTGGGAGTAAAGGTATTCTAAATATGTTGTGTACCAGGAACACTGCAAATGAGTATTTGGATAAAAATGAAACTAGTGGAAATGTTCTTACACGTTTTATTCTAGAACATAATTCAAATAATGCAAATGATCCTGTTAGGACAAATGGGAAGTCATACCATAAGGAAAAGCTAAATCCTTTTTTTAAATGCATAATATTGGAATAATACACATATTAAAAATGATATAAATGAAATCAATATTAGTTTAATAGTTGAGAAGTTTTTAAATTCTCCTTTTTTAACTAGATATCCGAATATTATATAAAGTCCTAGACTCCACCACTGAATCCAAGAAGTATTGGATATTCACATTTTGAATTCCATGCATTGCTAATACTGTGGTAATAAATGGTAGTAAGAATGCTAAAAATGAAAATACAATACTTGCATTCCATATAGTGTCTGTTTCATATTTTTCAAGTGCACTTGCAACAAATGGTATTGATAGATACATTCCAATAATCATTGGCATATACCACATATGACTAAAGAATAAATTTCCTGCCTCTGCTACATTTACATGACTACTTTTAATAGTAACAAATTGCAGACAAATTGCATAGATTACAGACCAAATAACAGTTACTATAACTAATTTTTTACAGTTTTGCCCAAAACGTAGGAACATGTTGGTCATTATATGTCCTATCAAGTAATAGGTAACCTGTTATCATTAAAAAGAATGGAACACCGATACGGCCAATAAATATTAATGAAAAATTAAATATCCTTGAATATATTGTATAATTCATGATAGCATCGGAAGATATAATTATAAATCCCATCAGTTGCATGAATATATAGTACGGTTATTATGGCAATAGCACGTACAAAGTCAATCCATTCAACTCTATTCTCACTCATAATTTTTCTCCATTAACCCTATATTTATTTAATATTTTTCTTTTTTAATAAGTTTATGGATATAATCTTTGTTTTTATTGGAACATAAATTTAAAAAAATTCTATTAATATGTTTTTTAGACAATTGTTTAAAATTCTTTTATTGCTTTATATTTGTCTAAAAAAAGTAATTATCGTAAACAACATATTAATATTTAAATAATATAAAATTAATATTATTGTTATATCTTTTAAAAAGATTAAATTATTTTCATTCTTTAAAAAAGATGATTTCTTTGTAAAATATGGAAAATTAATTATTTTAAATTAATTTAATTTTAAAAATAATACTTTTTTTTAAAATTCATATTTTTTCAAAATTAAATATATTAAATCAAGGTGAATAAAATGAATTTGGGAGATATTATATCTGATGCAATTGTATATCCTTTTAATAATATCAAATCATTAGTTATATTTGCGGTATTAGGTATTATTGCTGGGGTTCTTGGAGGAGCAAGCATTCTTGGTTTTGCTTTGGGATCTACAGGTAAGAATGCTATAGTCGCTGATGGATTTGGTATAGTTGGATTAATCATATTTTTCATTATAGCATTATTAATCTCAGGATACACATTAGATATTCTAAAATATGGTATTGAAAGAAGAGATGATGGTCCAGGAGTAGACTTTGTAAGGCAAGTAACCAATGCAATTAGATTAATTATTGTAGGTTTAGTTTATTATATTATTCCGTCAATTATAATATGGTTGTTATTTTTCCTTTTAGGTAATGGTATTTTAACTATTATTATTAATTTTATTATAGCTGTTGTCTTTGTATTTGCTGAATTTATGGCTAAATGTAGATTGGCTAAATATGATAGTTTAGGGGAAGCTTTAGCAATTGGTACTGCTATTGGAGATATATCTCAAGTAGGTATGTTAAGAATTCTTGCAATTGTTATTATGGTGGCTATTATAGGGGCTATTGTTGTTGCAATAATAGTGGCAATTAATAGATTTAATACATATGTTGGAGGAGTATTGTTCGGAATATTCCTTGTTTACTTCGTATTCTTCTATAATAGGGCTTTAGGTTTATTATACTCTGAGGTAGAATAAACCTTTTTTTCTTTTTTTTTAACAAATCAAGTAATCGATTTTTATTTTTCTCTTGCTTTTTTTTACTAATTTTCTTTAAATTTAAATTTATTAAAAATTTTTAAGATAAATAAAATTTTAAATTATAGTAGTTTACAAAACTTATATTTATAAACAAGTTATAAAATTAGTTTCGTAAATGACTATAAAAGAAAAATTATATAACTAATTGAAATTAAAATATTTTCATATAAAAATTTTATTGATATTTATAAAAGTAATTTTTAATTTTAATGGTTTAATTTTATAAATTAAGAATAATTTTTTTATTTAGTTAATATTAATTAAGTAATAGATTTTTAATATATAAATATTAAATTAATTAAATCTTA
>CAYQMW010000026.1:4799-19267 GCA_964418715.1 uncultured Methanobrevibacter sp.
TTAAATGTAGTCATTAGTCCCAATTTCTTTCTGTAAAATTTCTTTAAGTTTTATTAGATTATTATTTTGTTCTGGTATTCATATGAAAGTAGTTTATTATTCTGATAATAATGAAAAATTAGCCGAATATGCTATTCCTCGCTCTGAAAAGTTAAATGATAAATTCATTGTTCAAAATTTAACACCAATCAAACAGTATCAAATGGATGTTTTAGATAGGCTTAAACCGGAAATATTTATCTACAGGCCATTTAAAGGAGGAAAAGATTTTTATCTCCAGTATTTTAATCATTCTTCTTTTTATCTTGAAAATGATATGAACTTTACAGTTGGGGCTTTATTGTCAAGAACATTTGCTCGTGAAGATGAAGATGGTTTTACTGTTAATGCATTTAGGCATGTTTATGATACTGGTGAACCTTTTGATGCCGTTGTAATGTTTTTAAATGATAATGGTAATTTGCTTAGGTTTAAGTATTTGAGAGTTGTTAAAATAAAAAATTCAATTGTTGTTAAATTCACTGATAAAACAGAAATCAGAACTTATAGGGATAATATTCTTAAAAATGAACATGAAGGAGTTGCATTTTATCAAAATGACCAATTTGTTGAGATAAATGATAATTTTGCAAAAATGGTTCATAAATCATATGATGATTTAGTTGGCCATCCAATTGATTTTAAGGGTTTAACTGAAAAATCAGTTCAATCTATTAAGGAAGAACTTGCAACTTCTGCGGCTACCGGTAGACATACAAGTAAATTCCCGGTTGAAGCTTATGAAGATGATAAATTAAAATACTATTTAAATGCTGAATTCTCATATACTGTTTATCAAGACAAGCCGGCAATTTTAATTAGAACTACAGATTTAACAGACCAGGAAATCACTCGTATGCTAGATGATTATGGTGAGAAAACTGATGAAACTATTAAAAATTTAACTAATTCTAAAAAGGAAATTTATGCTCCCTCTTTTAATGAACTTTATATTATTTATAAAAAAGTCCCTGGGGAATTCTTATGGACACAAGGTCTTTATGATGTAATTGAAGATGATGAACATGTATTTGAATTAAATGAAGATAATTGGGACCAATTAGTATCTGATGAATATAAAGAGCGTTTTAATAAATTAATGGATAGTTTATCTCCTGAAAATCCTGAACTCACGAGTACTGTTCCTATTAAAACATATAAAGGTAAAATTAAATATATCAGATTTCATGTCATTACAGATTATGATGAAGAAGGTAATTTATCAACATTTGTTTCAACTAATCAGAACTTAAATGAAGTTATTGAGTTTGAAAACTTCTTGCAAAATAAGATTCTTAAAAATGAAGCAGAATTAGATCATAAAAATGAACTGATTAAAGAAGTTCACCGTAGGGTTAAAGACAATCTTCAGATTATCCTATCTTTGATTGATATTGATGAACACTTTAATAAGGATAATCCTGAAAAGATAATTAATGATACTAAAAATTATATTAATTCAATTTCTATAATGCATCAAAAAATTTATGATTCTGCAACTTTGTCTTCTGTAAACCTTAAGGAATATTTGGCATCACTTTCCAATTCCCAATTAGAATTAAATAATAGTGATATTAAATATGTCTTAGATGTTGATGAAGATTTAGAATTAATAATAAATCAGGCTATTCCGCTTGGTTTACTATTAAATGAATTAATTGACAATACTATTCAGCATGCATTCCCTGAAGGCCAAGTAGGTTCATTTATTATTCATGCTCACAGAGATGAAAATATTGTAAAAGTGAGCTATAAGGATGAGGGTGTTGGAATTCCTGATGAGATTGATTTAGAAAACCATGAGAATTTAGGTTTACTTGTTGTTGATACTTTGGCAGATCAGCTTGATAGTGAAGTTGAATTTTATAATGATAATGGTGCATGTGCTAAATTTGAATTTGAAATAGAATCCGATGGATTTACAAATTAATAATGGATTTACAAATTAATAGTAAATATTTAATTATTAATTTTTATTAGTCTTTTGGAATTTTATTTTAATATAACTTTTTTTTAAAGTTAAATTATTTTTTTTAAACATGATTTTAATTAAGTTTTTTTATTTTTAACTATTTATATAATTTTAATAATCTAATTAAATAATTAGAACTAAGTTTATTATCTTTAATTTAAATTAAATCAAAAGATATATAAATAAATTAATAAAAAATATATATTATTTATAAATAAATTTTTAATTTATAGTAGTTTACAAAACTTTTGTTATAGTTTATTTATAAACAATTTATAAAATTAGTTTCGTAAATGACTATAATAAACAAATTTTTATATTTAAATATAAGTCTTTAAAGTCGATATTATGAAGGTTGTATTTTACACTAGTTCTCATGAGGTAATCTCTGAAATGAAAGTAGAACCATTATATGATTTAGATGGGAAGTATATTGTAGATGATGTTCAAGAGATTTTAAGTGATGAAGCTAAGATTCTAGATGAAATTGGATATGAAGTCTATATTTATGCTCCCTATAATGGTGGCGAAGATTTTTATTTAAAATATGCTAATAATGGACTTTATGAAAATGAAGGTAATTACACATTTGTTCCTGGTGGTTTAATTACTAAAACTTTAATTAGGGATGATACAGAAGGTACTATTTTAAAAATCATTCAAAGGGTTTATGAAACAGGCCAGGATGAACATTATTTAATTGTTTCTTATAATGATATGGGTAATTTTATCAAATCTTTAGATGCAACATATTCTAAAATAAATGATAATATTGTCATGCTTTTTGAAGATAAAACAGAGGTAAGGGTCTTAAGAGAAAACATATTGCACAATGAAACTGATGGTGTAGCTATTTATCAGGATAATAAATTTGTAAGGGTTAATGACAGGTACTTGAATTTAGTAGGTAAAACCCGTGAAAACTTATTGTATCATGAAATGGATTTAACTGGTGTAAAACCTGAAGTTATAGCATTCTTACATAAGGGTATGGAAAATATTATTACTCGTCAACAGAATTATTCTAATAAGTATCCTGTTGAATCAATTGTTGATGGTAAGGTTAAATTTTATTTCAATACAGAAGCATCATACACAATGTATATGAATAAACCAGCTATACTTATTACTCTTAGGGATCTAACCCAACTTCAACGTGTAAAAAGGTCATATCAAAAAAATAATGCAGATTTAACTCTTAAAAATCGTATTGATAATATTGAAACTTATAATGAAACATTTACTATTTATAAAGATGATACAAATGATGCTATTTTTACAGAAACCTTATACGATGTAATTGAAGATGTTAACAGAGAATATAAAGTTGATGATTACTTTAGGGATTTAATTCTTGAAGATGATCTTGATTATTATAATAAAATGTTGTCTTCTATCACTCCTGATAATCCTGAAGTTAAATTTACAATCCGTATTTTAACCTTGAAAAATAATATTAAATACATTCGAAATTTTATCATTGCTCAGTTTGATGATGGAAATATGGTTAAATTTATATCTGCACATCAAAATATTACTGGAGAGAAGATATATACTAATCAGTTAAGAAATAGTATTATTAAAAAATCAGAAGAAATTGAGGATAAAAACATTCTTATTAAAGAGGTTCATCATAGGGTTAAAAACAACCTACAAATCATTTTATCTTTAATGGGAATTAATGAGCATTTCAATAAAGACAATCCATTTAAAATTGTTAAAGATGCTAAAAATTATATTAAAACAATTGCTGCAATGCATGAGAAAATTTATAATTCAACAACATTATCTACTGTAAATCTTAAGGATTATTTAGATACTATTACAAATTCATTACTTAAAATGTATTCTTCCCAGATTGCATATATCTCAGAAATTCAAGATATTACTTTAGACATTAATCAGGCAATTCCACTTGGTTTAATTGTTAATGAATTAATAAATAATACTATAAAATATGCATTCCCTGATGGGGAAGAAGGTACTATAACAATTAATATTGGAAGGATTGATAAATATATTGAAGTTGAGTATAGGGATGATGGTGTAGGTTTCCCTGAGGATACTGATTTTAATAATCCTAGTTCTTTAGGTTTACTTGTTATTAATAATTTATCCAATCAAATTAATGGTGTTGCAACATATAGTAATAAAAATGGTTCATGTACAAACATTGTATTTAAAGAAACAGAAAGTGATACATTTGTTGTATAATTGAAATTGATTTCAATATTTTGGCCGAATTTTTAATATATTTAACTGCCGTGAAGAGTTTCATCAATGGTTAAATCGGTATGTATACATATTTGCCTATTAATTTTAATTTCATAAATTATTTTTAATTTTTTAATTTTTTAGTTAAGTAGTTTATTAGTTTATTAGATTTTATTATTATTTTTAATTTCAATAATTTCATTAATTAAAGTGTTATAATGGTAGAAGAGAATAATATTTGGAAGGTTCATATAACTGAGTCTTTAAGTTCAAAAAAGATAATTGAGTTAATTGATGAATATCCTTCATTAAAACTAATTACTTGTTCTAAAAGTTTATATGATAGAATTCCACCTAAATATTTAGATGCCCTTGAACAATTGAATATTGAGGTTAAAATAGAATATAATCCTGGAGTTAAACCTAAATTTTCAAAAGAATTAATTGATAATGTTATTGAATTAAAAAAAGATGGCCTCACACCTAAAGAGATATCTGATAATCTTGATATTAAAACAAAACAAGTTTATTATATTTTAGAAAAATATTCAAATATTAAACTTAAAGGCCATAAGAGAAAATATTCAGATAATCTAAAAGATGAAATTAGACAATTAAAAGAAAAGGGTCTTAAAGTGAGGGAAATATCCGAGAGAACCAATGTTCCTGTTAGATCAATATATTATATTTTAAATAATAAATAAAAATAATAAATAAAAATAATAAGTACTGATTAATAACTAATTAAGTATCTTAATAGTATCTTTTAGACTTTTTTATTTATAAACCAGTTTAATGTAAAATACAGGATTATACTAATAATTACAAGTTCAATGTAAAAAAGGGGTAATGTATAACTTATTTTTTCAAAGTATAAAATTAAAAATGCAATAATTATGGAACTGATTAATAATATTTTACTGTTTATTACTTCAGGATGTTCTCTTTCAATTAAATCAACATTACAATTGGGACATATGGTTAAGTCTTCTTGAATTATTTTTAAACAATTGGGACATTGCCTGTAACCTTCATCTATATCTATATTGCATGTTGGACAATAATCTGGCATTTAAACACCTGTTAATTTAAAATATTTATCTAAAAACTAAATTTAAGTAAGAACAATTTTTCATGTTTTAATTAAATCTAAAAACATTTTACTTTTAGTACTTTTTGGTTTTGCAACAGTATCAATATTATTTATCTCTTTTTCAATAGATTTTTTGTCTTTTTTAAATGTTTCTACACAATCATCCATACTTATATCTGCTTCTTTATGTAAGATTGCTGCTCCCAGTGCTACATAATCAATTTTCATATTGGAATTTTTAAAATGTTCTTCTATTTTGAATTTTTTATGTAAAAGTAAATCCATTTCATTTATTGGAAGAATATTTTCTTCTTCTCTTTCATTTAATAGTCTTATTGCTTTTGTATATGTAATTTGGAAAATTTTACGTTGTTGGCGGTCTATTTCACTACGTATATATGGGAATGGGCCACTATGTCTTTTACGTTTATCATTGGATGTGGTTAAATAATATTTAAATATGTCCCATAAGATAAGGGAAGGAGCTATATTTAAAAATATGGATTTTTCAATTAAATCTCTGCTTTTTAAATCATTTTCTAATGTTCTATTGTATCTTCCATCTTTATATTTAAGATTAGCTTTAATCAAATCTTTATTAATTTTCTCATCTCTCCAATCCTCAATAGAATCGGTTTCATCTAAATATTGAGGATTTGCATATTTAGCATTTTTAATAATCTCATCATATTTGTTTAAATTATCAATATTTCTAATATTTTCTTTTAATAATTCACTTTCATGTTTATTTGCAATTAATTCTGCTTGTTTAACATATCCTATAGCAAGGGCAGTTCTAGTATTCTTATCATTAATTATTGCAGGTTTAGTTCTATGGAATTGTAGTGCTTCAATACGTACGTTTTTACCATATTCCTTTCTAATCTCTTCTTCATAACTGTCAACATAGTATGAATCAAGAGTAACTCGTTTTCTAATTAATTTTTTATTTTCTTTGTAACGAATTATTAAAGAAACAGTTTTAACAGAACCTTTACGTTCTTGCTTTAACATATTAATAACTTTTTTAAAGGATTCTCTACCCCAACTACTTAGTTCACTTATCTTTACCATATAATCTCCAGCAAGGGGCAAGAATGGTATGATTTCAATTCTATGATTTCCAGAATCATTTATAAAAAAAGAGTAATCTGTCTTATTGCAGCTACATTCATCCTCTAGTTCATAGATTTTATATATTTTATTACAATTATTGCAGCGGATTAATCCATATTCTTCCAGATTTCCTATAGCTATTTTATGGGCATCGATAGCAGATTTCACCCTATCTAAAATATTTTTTTTAGCAGAAGCTTTTAATCTAAAATATTGATTATGTCTATGGGTTTCTGATGCTTCTTCCGCACTTATATCTGCTACTGTACTTATTCCATATTTACTAAGTGAGCGATAAGGGGAAGTATAGCCTTGTGTATCCATACTTTCTCTAAAATCTATTAATACTTCTAATTGTTCATTTAATTGATTATAGATTTTTTTATAATAATCAAAATCATTTAGTTTTAATAGATCTATATCTTCTGTAGAGATGTTTTTTAAGTATTCTTCTGCTTTAGTAATTAATCTATTAGAATCCATTAACCCACCGTGAGGACTTTTTAAAAATCTACGCCGCAATAGATTTTTTTTTAGTAAGTTAAATTGTTTTATTTACTAATTATATTAAGTTAAGTTATTTTTTTAAGAATTTAATTAATATAACTTTTTTTATTAATTAAGTTAAGTTATTTTTTTTTAATAATTAAATTGTTTTTTTTTTATAAATAATAATTTTTTTTATAATTTTTTTTAAAATAAAACAGTAATGGTATTTTATTTTAAAATATTTAGATAAATTGGAAAAATTGTAAATTCTAAGAATTTACATTACTCTTTCACCAATTTTACAATCATCTTCTACACCTAATAGTGCAGCTGCATTTTCTGTTGCAAGAATCATACCTTCTGATTTCTCACCACATAATTTTGCAGGTTTAAGGTTTACAAGTACAACAACTTTTCTATCAATCAAGTCTTCAGGTGCATATTCATTTGCAATTCCAGAGACTATTTGTTTAGTTTCATATCCAAGATCTACTTGTAATTTTAATAATTTTTTGGATTTTTTAATTTTTTCAGCTTCTTTAATTTGACCGATTCTCATTTCTACTTTTTCAAAATCATCAATTGACATTAATTCTTCATGTTCCATTTTATCATCCTCTTTATTATCTTTATTTGTTTCTAAATTTTTATATAATTCTTCTTTTTCTTTTGCTATCTCTTCATCTTCAATTTTTTTAAATAATGGTTTAGCTTTTTTAATTTCATGACCTGCATTAAGTAGTTTGCTTGCATCAGACCAATTTTCACTTGCATCAATATTCATAATATCTGCTATTTTATCTGCTACATTAGGCATATATGGTTTTATTATGGTTGCAAGTACTTTACATAATTGGTTTGAAAGGTAAAGACAGTTTTTAGCTTTATTTTCATCTGATTTTATAGCTTTCCAAGGTTCCTGGTCGTTAAAGTATTTATTTCCAGCTTTAACAACTTTCATAATTTCTACTAAACCTTCTCTAAATTCCATATTGCCAATATAATTTCCTACTGTATCAGGGCATGCTTTAATCAATTTTAAAAATTCCTCATCATCTTCTGATGGGTTTTCAAATTTGGGGATTTTACTTTCAAAGTTTTTCTTTGTAAATGTAAAAGTTCTATGTAGGAAGTTTCCAAGAACATCTGCAAGTTCATCATTGTTTCTTCTCTGGAAGTCATCCCAACTAAAATCCGTATCTCTGTTTAATGGAGCTACAATTGTAAGGTAGTATCTAAGTAAATCAGAATCATATTTTTTAATAAAGTCATCTACCCATACAACCCAGTTTTTACTTGTAGACATTTTACGTCCTTCAAGGGATAAGAATTCTCCTGCAAATATATTGTCTGGCATTTTACAGTCATGTGCTTTTAAAAGTGCAGGCCAGAAGATTGCATGGTGGTAGATAATATCCTTACCAATAAAGTGTATTGCATTATCTTGCCAGTAATCTTCCCATTTAGGATTATCTTTTCTAGTCCATAATGCTGCAGAAGATAAGTATCCTAGGAATGCTTCTCCCCATACATAGATAACTTTTCCTTTTGCCTCATCAAGAGGTACAGGAATACCCCAGTCCATATCACGAGTATAGGTCCAATCCTTAAGACCATCATTTAACCAGGTTCTTGCATAATTTCTTACATTATCTGTCAAATTTTCATTATTTTCAATATATTCTCTTAAGTCATCTTCAAATCCACTTAATTTAAAGTAATATTGTTGTGTATCTTTTATAACTGGAGTAGTATTACAGGTTAAACAATGAGGCTCTACAAGTTCATGTGGCTCTAATGCTCTTCCACAATTTTCACAATGATCTCCTCTAGCTTCTCCTCCACAAACTGGACAGATTCCTTCTACATATCTATCTGGTAGAAATTTTCCACAATTTGGGCAATATAATTGCTGTTCACTTTGAGGATAGATAAAATCATGTTCATATAAATATGTAAAGAAATCCTGTGAGAGTTTATAATGTAGCTTATCTGAGGTACGAGCAAAATTATCCATTGAAATATTCATTGATTCAATATCTCTTTTAATCATATTATGGTATCTTGTAGCTATTTCAATAGGTTTTTTACCTTCTTTGTCTGCTTGAACTGCAATTGGAGTTCCATGTTCATCTGTAGCACCAACTAAAAGTACATCATCGCCAATCATACGGTGATATCTGCAAAAAATATCTGCAGGCAGATATGTTGATCTGACATGTCCTAAATGAAAAGGACCATTTGCATATGGAAGTGCTGTTGATACAAAATATTTTGACATTTTTCTTCTCCTACTTTTTTTAAATAAATTATTTAATTGTAAATATAATTGATTTTATAAAAATTTTAGAATTAAAAATTTATAGAATATATTTATTTATCTTATTTCATTTATATAAACTTTTTATAATAAGCACCAAGTTGGAAATTGAGAAGTTCTATAGGTATTCTCTTAAATTTCCATTAAATTTTTATTTTAAATTAATATTAAGGCTTTTAAAATTAAAATTATAAAATCATGGATAGATTTATTCTACCTTTCTTTAAATCAATGTTTAATACTTTAACATCAACTATATCTCCTACACTTACAATGTCTAAGGGGTGTTTTACAAATTGATTTTCAACTAATTCAGATATATGTACCAAACCGTCATGATGAACACCAATATCAACAAATGCTCCAAAATCTATAACATTTCTAACAGTTCCTTTTAAAATCATTCCTTCTTTTAAATCTTCCATCTGGAGCACATCTTCTTTTAAAATAGGTTCTGGCATATCTTCCCTTGGATCTCTTCCTGGTTTTTTAAATTCTCTTACAATATCTTCTAATGTTTCAACACCTATGGATAAATCTTTAGACAGCTGTTTAAAATTTAAATCATCTAATTTTAAATCCTCTTTTCCAATATCATCCAGTGAATAACCGAGTTTTTTCAATAATTTTTCACTAGCTTTATAGGATTCAGGGTGTATTGTTGTATTGTCTAGAGGGTTATCACTATCTGGAACCTTCATAAAACCTGCGCACTGCTCGAATGTTTTAGGTCCTAATTTTTTAACATTATTAAGCTCGTCACGTTTTTTAAATTTGCCGTTTTCTTCCCTATATCTTACAATATTTCCAGCTACGGTTTTGCTTATTCCTGAAACATATTGTAGCAGTGAACTTGAAGCAGTATTAAGATTTACTCCTACAATATTTACAACCTTTTCAACTAGATTTTTAAGTGATTCATTTAAGTGTTTTTGATTCATGTCATGTTGGTATTGGCCTACACCAATTGATTTAGGATCAATTTTTACAAGTTCTGCCAGTGGATCTTGAAGACGTCTTGCAATGGATATTGCACTTCTTGTACCTACATCATATTCAGGAAATTCTTCATCTGCAATTTTACTTGCAGAATAAACACTTGCTCCTGCCTCAGAAACAATAACATATTTACATGAAAGATTATACTCCTTTATCATACTGGCAATTATCTCTTCAGATTCACGTGAGGCAGTACCATTACCAAGTGCAATGAGATCTATATTAAAATCTTCTATTATTTTTGATAATTTTTCTTTTGTTTGGTGAACTTTATTTTGAGGTTGTGTAGGATAAACAACAGTGTGGTACAATAATTTTCCAGTCTGATTTACAACTGCAATTTTACAACCTGTCCTAAATGCAGGATCCCATCCCATTACAATTTTATTTTCAATAGGGCTTTGCAAAAGTAGTTGTTCAAGGTTTTTAGAGAAAACTTTTATTGATTTTTCTTCAGCTTCTTCTTTAAGCTTTGAACGTATATCTCTTTCAATGGAAGGTTTTATCAGACGATTGTATGAATCATCAATAGCACTAATTAAGATTTCTTCTGTAAATTTATTTTTTTTAAGAATTCCTCTTTTAATATATCCTTTCATACGTTCATCATCATTGGTAATTTTAACTTGCAGGATTCCTTCAGCCTCACCACGATTGATTGCAAGAACTCTATGTGCTGCAATGCTACTTACTTTTTCTTTATAATCATAGTAAATTTCAAATTCAGATTCAACACTATTGTCCTTTGATTTAACTTCTATCAGTCCGAATTTATATGTATTATTACGAATATATTTTCTGAATTTTGCATTATCCGATATATCCTCTGCAATTATATCCTTTGCTCCATTAATTGCCTCTTCAATACTTAAAACATTGTCATTTAGAAATTTTGATGCAATTTTTTCTATGTTTTCATTGGCATTTTGTTTTAAAATTATTTTTGATAATGGTTTTAATCCTTTTTCTCTTGCTTTACTTCCTCGTGTTTGTCTTTTTTTCTTATATGGCAAATATAAATCTTCAAGTTCTACTAATGTGAGTACCTCTTCAATAGATTTTTTAAGTTCTGATGTAAGTTTACCTTCCTCACTAATATTTTTAAGTATGGTTTCTTTTCTGCTTTCAAGATTTCGAAGATAATTTAATCTTTCATTAAATTCTCTAAGTATCTCATCATTTAGAGAACCGGTAATTTCTTTTCTGTATCTTGCAATAAAGGGTATCGTATTTCCATCATCTATTAATTTAATTACATTTTGAGTCTGTTTTTCACTTATTTTTAATTCAAGAGATAATTGTTTTGTAATGTTCATAGTAATTCCTTATAATTTTTATTTTATTTTATTTATTATTTATTTAATATGTAGCTAATTTTTTATTATTAACACTAATTTTATAATATAATTGATTTAAATCTTTTAAAATTATTTTTAGCAATTTTCCAAATTTACAATATTTTTTATAATCAGTATATTTTATAAAACTTTATAACTAGCTTATTTAATAATATAATTAGGGGGCTAGAATTTGTTATGATTTAATTTCAACTTTATTTTAGCTTATTTTTTTATCATTAAATACATGATTTTATTATAGATATTTATAAATTAGAATATTTATCTAAAAATTTGTATTATTTATGGTTTAGGGGGTGTTAATATATTAATTGAATTCATTTTGTTTTTCATGTTTATTTCATTTCTTTGTTCTGTCTGTGGTGGAAATGAAAAATGATGACTAATTTAAATAATAATTTAATAGCTTAACTATTTTTTCTTATTTATTTGGGTGTCCTCCAAAAGTATAAAATTTATTTTAAAAAAGCTCTATTAATCTTTTATTTTTAAAATAAAAAAAAGAATTTTTTAATAAAATATATTTTTGGCAGACACTAATTTTATTTGTTATTTTTATTATAGACTACTTTTTATAATCTTATTTCAAATAAATAATTTTTTATTATATAAATTATAGATTATCACTTATGGTGGAAAGTTCATTTTTAAATCCTTTTTGTGATGAGGCTTTAAGCATTGTAAGAAATCGAGCAGATTTATCAACAGTTTTTGATATGGACAGTAGATTAGTTGATATTGTCTCTTTTTCTCCACATCAGAACCTTTCTGATGAAGATTACATTCCTGAAAATATTATTAAATTGGCACTTAAACGGATTAAATGGTATATTGAAAGAAAAAACAATAAGGAGTATAATTCTCATGATTATGCATATCTTTTTGTTGAGGATATTACTTCATATGATGTTATAGCATTCCATTTAAGTGCACAGGCTATTGCAAATAAGTTTAATTTTAACTCACGTGAAATGAGATTATTTGTTCAATCACAAGGTCAACTTATTGAAGATAGGCTAGGATCATTAATGTTATCTGAAAAGAGAGAGCTAACTGATGAAGTATTAGGGGAGCTTATGGTTTCAGGTACTGTTGAATGGACTTTCTTAAAAGATATTATTTCAAGCAGAAAATTATCACTTACTGATTTGATTATAGATGATGGCGAGGTTATTCTGGATAGAGATGAATTTATCTATCGTTTTGAAGATAAATTTGATGATAGATCTGCAAGTAAGATGTATGATGTACTTGTAGGTGATAATGTTAAAGAAGAAGTTTTAAAAAACCTTATCATGCAGAAATGTGAAGAATATATTCAAAATATTCAGGAAAAATTCCAGGTTATTGAACCTCATCCAAGTATTTTAACCTTGGCAGATGAAATTGAAAAGACCATTGATGAAGAGATGACTAAATACAGTACATTTTATGCAAATCTTAATAATCCTGGCGGATATATGGAAATTGGAAAACTTGTTAAAGAGGCTTTTCCCCCATGTATTAAAAGTACTGTTGAAGGTGTATCTTCTGGTGGGCGTAATGATGCTATTGTACTATTTTTAACAAGTTTTGCATCTTATGCAAGGTTATATCCAGGAATTTTTGCAAATGAAGGTGCAAGAATAAAGGTATCTGACATTGATAAGAACTTAGATATTACTGAAAGGGAAATTCTGCCTTTAATTTTTGAAGCAGCAGATAACTGTACACCACCGCTTTTTGAAGATCAACCTCAGGAGAAAATAAATATTATATCAAAGCTTGGTTTTGGAATGCATAGTGAAGTTAGCCTTGAGCATGAAGGTGAAACAAAATGGTATACTCCAATGAGCTGTGAAAAGGTTAAGATTCATCTTCCTCAATTATGTAAAAAGGATAAAGGTTGTAAAGGTATTAATAATCCATTATCATATTATACAAGAGCGAAATGGAATCTTAAAAAGGAAGGTAAATTACCAGATGAGGGGGAAAATTAAATGTTTGGTAAGTCTAGTGTTGCTGAGAGAAAAGAGTTTTATAGACATGAATGGAATTTAAAGGACTTGCCTTCTTTTATTACTGATGAACTTCCAAGACGTGAATTTGGTTTTGACCATTATGGTCGTGGACCAAATGACAGATATAAGGTTTTTAAAAATCCGGATATTTTAAGAAGATTCCTTAAAAGCAAATCTCCATTTGCAGCTTATATCTCAATTGCATATTATAGAAATCCTCGTGGACGTGAAGATTGGCAAAAGGCAGAATATGTTTTTGATGTTGATGCAAAGGATTTACCTATTAGATCTTGTGATTGTAGTGAGGGAGAAGTATGTGAACAATGTTTAGCTGAGTCATTTGAAATTGTAAACAATCTTATTGATACATTAGATGGTGATTTAGGTTTAAAAAATATACATCTTATTTATTCTGGTAGGGGGTATCATATACGTATTTTAGATGAGGATATGATGCTTGCAGATAGTGATTTGAGGGGAGAGGTTCTTAAATATGTTGCAGGAGCAACCGTTCCTAAAAGCATTTATCCAAATCCAGATCCAAGTATGGCTGCAAGTAATTTTAATTTCCAACACTTTACTCTACCTATTGCTTATCATAAAATATTCACAGACAGGGTAAAATTCAATATCCAACATTTAAAAGGGACCGAAAAAATTGATGGAATAAATCCTAAATTACTTAAGGACATTATTAAATTCCGACACCTTTTAGATGATGATGCATGGGGTCTATTTAAAGGAAATATAGGTCCTAGAAGGTATAATAATATTGTCAATGCTATGGCTAATGTTAATCTTGCAACTATTGATGCTAAGGTATCCATTGATATAAAACGTATTTTAAGACTTCCAAGTTCCCTCCACT
>CAYQMW010000027.1:0-14095 GCA_964418715.1 uncultured Methanobrevibacter sp.
GTTATCTGGTGCTGCAATTATGGATGGTGCAGTATTAGTTATTGCTGCAAATGAATATTGTCCACAACCTCAAACAAAAGAGCATTTAATGGCTCTTGATGTTATTGGTGTTAAAGATGTAATTGTAGTTCAGAATAAAATTGATATTGTTTCACGTGAGAGAGCTATCGAAAGTTATAATGAAATTAAGGAGTTTGTAAAAGGTACCTGTGCCGAAGATGCCCCTATAATACCAGTTTCAGCTCAACATGGTGCAAATGTTGATATTTTAATTAAATCAATTGATAGGAATATTAAAACACCTCGAAGAAGTGTTAGAAAATCTCCATTAATGTATGTTGCTCGTTCTTTTGATATTAATAAACCAGGTTCTTCTCCAAAGAAAATTAAAGGAGGAGTTATTGGTGGTACTTTAGTTCAAGGAACACTTCATGTAGGGGATACTATTGAAATTAGACCTGGTGTTGATGCTAGTTCTGATAATAAAGCTGCTAATTGGATTTCACTTAAATCTGAAATTATTGGTTTAGAAGCAGGAGGAGAACAAGTAGAAAAAGTTACTCCTGGTGGTCTTGTAGGTATTGCAACTAAATTAGATCCGTCTCTAACTAAAGCAGATTCTTTAAGTGGTTCTGTTGCAGGTAAAGAAGATAAATTACCTCCAGTTTTATTTGATTGTGAAATGGATGTGAATTTATTAGAACGTGTTGTTGGAACTAAAGAAGAAAGAGAAGTTTCTCCAATTAAACTTAAAGAACTTTTAATGATTAACTGTGGTACAACTACAACTATTGGTGTAGTCACTTCCCTTAAAGGAGGTTTAGTACAAGTTAAATTAAAATTACCTATCTGTGTTGATAAAGGTGCTAGGGTTGCTTTAAGTCGTAGAGTTGGAGCTCGTTGGAGATTAATTGGTTTTGGTATTATAAAATAGATTATAATTTTTATAATTTATCTATTTCAATTTAGTTTAATTAACTAAATTTATTAAAAAATTATTTCTAGAAGGCATTTAATGGTTAGTGAGGTAATTATTGATACAAATTTTTTTATGGCCGTCTTTCAATTTAAAATTGATGTTATAGATGAGCTTAAAAAGGTTGTACCCTCCTGCAAATTAACTACTCCGAAATTTGTTATAAGTGAACTTGAAGGATTGAAAACAAACAAGAATCAAAATATTAGGAAACAAGCTACAATGGCATTAAGAATTGCAAAATCATATGATGTTGAAATAATGTATGTTTCAACTTTAAAAGGAGAATCAGTTGATGATGCTCTTCTTAGAATATCAAAATCAAAAATTCTTGCAACAAATGATGGTTTATTAAAAAAACGTGCAAAAGAAGCATCTATTCGAGTTGCATATATACGTCAAAAGCGGTATATTGCAATTGATTAGATTAAAATTAATATATTTATCTAATATATTCAAATATATGTTATTAAGTAAAATCTTAAATTAACTTTAAAAAAAATTAAATTTATAAATTATTTAAATTCTAAAATAATATGAGGGATTATTTTGTATTATGAGACAATAATCGAGGATACGGTAAGGATTTCTCCTTATAGATTTAAGGATCCTTTAGAAAATGTAGCTATGGATACTCTCAACGAATCTTATGTCGGTAAACTTGATAAAACATTAGGTTTGCTTGTTTGTGTTTTTAGAATTGATGAGATTAGTGAGGGTAAATTAGTTATTGGTGATGGAGCAACATATCATCATGTTACTTTTTCTGCAATATTTTACAAACCTGAACAACATGAAGTTGTAGAAGGTCAAGTAATCGAAATTGCTGAATTTGGAGCATTTGTAAGAATTGGACCTATGGATGGTTTAGTCCATGTTTCTCAAGTTACAGATGATTTTATTAACTATGATCCTAAAGGAGGGTCTCTTATTGCAAGTGAATCCAATAAAGTTCTCTCAGAAGGAGATAATGTTAGAGCAAGAATTGTTACTTTATCTTTAAAATCTAAATCAATTAAAGATAACAGAATTGGTCTTACAATGAGACAATTTGCTTTAGGAAAACCTGAATGGATTCAAGCAGCAAAAACAAAAGGTAAAAATAAGAAAAATAAAAAATCATAATGGGATGATTTAAATGAGTGAAAATGCTTGTACTAAATGTAAAAGGATTACTAATAATGAATTTTGTCCTGTATGTGATGGAAAAATACCTACTTCTGACAATTGGAGTGGTCTTTTAATTATTCTTAATCCTGACTCTATAATGGCTGAAGAATCTGGTATTACCTTACCTGGAGAATATGCTTTAAGAGTTAAATAAATTCAGTTATAAATTTTTAATTTTTTATCAATTTTAAATATTACTATTA
Source organism: uncultured Methanobrevibacter sp. (assembly GCA_964418715.1). Classification (GTDB taxonomy): domain Archaea; phylum Methanobacteriota; class Methanobacteria; order Methanobacteriales; family Methanobacteriaceae; genus Methanarmilla. Next base: position 2,350 of record CAYQMW010000027.1, read on the forward strand.
AAATGAAATTTTAGAAAACAATAAAAGAAAAATAATTAATCAATAAATTTAAATTAAATAATTTATAAATAATTTTAATGAATGGGGTTTTTTATTTGTTAAAGATTACTGAAGAATTAATTAGGGATTTGAAAAATCCTCTTGGAGATTTATATCCTGAATTTGAAGATGCATTAAATTTAATCAAATCTTCAAATTTCTTAATATCTGTAGGTGATTATACATTAAATAAACTCATATCACATAATGTTTATCCTAATGTGGGGATAATTGATAATCGTATTCAAAGAAATGACTACGATTCTAATATAATTTATACTAATAATACTTTACATGCAGTAAATCCTGCTGGAACTATTACTGATAATCTATGGGCAACCATAGAATTTGCAATCAAACATTCAATTAGTGATGATGAAAATTATATAATTGAAGTTGATGGGGAAGAAGATCTTGCAGTTCTTCCTGTTATTATTTTGGCTCCAGAAGATACTACTGTATTATATGGACAGCCAAATGAAGGTTTAGTTTTACTAAATGCTGGCGATTTAAAAGAAAAAGGTCAGAGATTTATCAATGATTTTAATGAGATTTAATCTCAAAATCCAATTGCTCTAATGATAAATTAGCTAACCAATATAAAAAATTAATGAGGGTTAACTATGGAAATAGAAATATTTGAAGAAAAAGAAAATAAAATCTTTAATAGAAATGAAATCAAATTTTACATTAATTATGAAGGAGAAGCTACTCCTAATATTATTGATGTTAAAAATAGATTAGTCGCTCAACTTGATTCTAAAAAAGATTTAGTTATTGTAGATACTATCGATCCATACTATGGTGAACCTAAAGCATTAGGTTATGCTAAAGTATATGCTACAAAAGAAGATGTAGATTACATTGAATCTGAAAGTGTTTTACTTAAAAATCAAGAACCAGAATCTGAAGAGTCTGAAGAATCAGATGAAACTGAAGAAGCTGAAGAATCTGAAGAAGAATAGGTGGAGGATTTTAAATGAAAGTATCTAGTTTATATGATGTTAAAGATGATAAAATAGTTAGAAAAAATCCTGTATGTCCTCGTTGCGGTGGAGGAGTCTTCATGGCTGACCACGGTGACAGATACGCATGTGGTAAATGTGGATATACTGAAATGAAAAACAAAGCATAAGTTTATACTTAGCTTTTTATCCTTTTTTTCTTTTTACTTTTTTAATTATTTTAACTTTTTTTATTAAATTTAACAATTTATTATTTTTATAAGATTAATGTTTACAATCAATTAATTTTAACAAGTTTTATCTTATTTTATTAGTTTTAGACTAAGTTTATAAAAAAATTTTTTAATTCATTTTATATAAAACAATTTTTATAAATTAAATTTATATTATATTAAAATTCTATTGTATATTTTCATAAATTTTTATTTTAAAATTTTTAATCAATTATTTATATTAACTTTACAAATATTATATTAATTATTAAAATTTATATTAATTATTTATTCATTTTTTATAAGGTGAGCTTTTTTGAAAATACGTAGTGGAAGATTAGATAAAGAAATGACAGATGAAGCTGCAGAATTCACTTCATCACTTGAAGCTGATAAGGAGATTTTTTATGCAGATATAAAATGTAACTTTGCACATACTACAATGCTTAAAGAAGAAGGCATAATTGATAGTGATATTGCAGATAAAATATTGCATGCTCTTTTACAGCTTAAAGAAGAAGGTTATGGAGTACTTAATTTTGACCCTAGTGTTGAAGATATACATATGGCTATTGAAAATTATGTAACTGATATTGTAGGTCCAGATGCTGGATTTATGCATACAGCAAAATCAAGAAATGATCAGGTAGCAACAGATATTAGACTTGTCTTACGTGAAAAGATTAGGGATATTCAAAATGATATTCTTGAATTCATTGACCAGTTAACAGATATGGCTGGTGAGTACACTGAATCTGTATTTATTGGATTTACTCATCTACAACATGCTCAACCAATAACCATTGCTCATCATTTAATGGCACATGTACAGGGCTTAAAAAGAGATTATGAAAGATTGGATGATACTTACAAACGTGTTAATCTTAATCCTTTAGGTTCTGCTGCAATGACAACTACTAGTTTTCCAATCAATAGAGAGCTTACTACTAAATTATTAGGTTTTGATGGATACCTTGAAAATTCAATGGATGGAGTCTCTGCAAGAGACTTTGCAGCTGAAGCTATATTTGATTTAGCATCTTTATGTACCACATTATCTAAAATATGTGAGGAATTAATACTTTGGAGTACTTATGAATTTTCTGTTATTGTAATGGATGATGCATATTGTTCTACCTCATCTATTATGCCTCAAAAGAAAAATCCTGATGTTGCAGAAGTTGCAAGAAGTAAGGCTACACGTGTTAATGGTGAGCTTGTAACTGTACTAACTATGCTTAAAGCATTGCCTTATACTTATAACAGGGATCTTCAGGAAGTAACGCCACATTTATGGAATAGTTTTAACCAGTCAAAAGCAGTTTTAAGTATTGTATCTAAAATGTTACTCTCAGTTAAATTTAATGAAAATGTTTGTTTGGAACTTGCAGGCAAAAATTTTGCAACTGCAACAGATCTTGCAGATATTATGGTTCGTGAGAAGAAAATACCATTTAGAACTGCACATAAAATAGTAGGTCGTGTTGTAAATGAGGCAAGTGCTCAAGGTATGGAGGCAACAGATGTTACAAGTGATTTTGTTGATATGGTATGCAGAGAACTTGAGTTAGAGGAGTTAAATCTTGATGAAACATTGGTTAAAAATGCACTTGATCCTCTTGAAAATGTTAAAATGAGAAAAGTTCCAGGTGGACCTTCACCTGAAATGGTAACATTGGCTATGAGTAATATTAAAGACTTTGTAAAAAGAGAAAAAGAATCTAAGTTCTAGATTCTTATTTTAATCTTTTTATTTATTTTTATTTTAATTTTATTATTTTTTTAATATAATTTATATATCTAGTTTATATAATCTAGTTTTTTTTTTATTTTATTTACTTATGAAAAAATTTCATTTACAATAATATAGTTTTGAGAAAAATCATAGAATATGTTCTGTTAATTAATTCCATAAAAAAAAGTTAAATGCCTAATTCTTTGAGTTTCTTTTCCATTTCTTCTTCAGATAATACTTCATCATTCTTTGCATCATCACAATAGGTGCCGTTTAATATTTTTATCCTATCTTCTTCTGCTTGTGCCATTATCTCTTCTTTATTTTCCTGCCAATTTTCAATGATTTCTTCTTCTAATTTTTTATCTGCTTCAATAATGGGGCCAGTATAGTCACAATTATAACATACCCACCTTGCCCAAACCTGAGGTATAATCCATTCTACCTTATCTGAACCACACCTAGGACATATTTTCTTTTTCATAGTATCATCTGTTTATTTTTTTAAAAGCCTTATAGGGGAATCGAACCCCTAATTCTCGTTTACGAGACGAGTGTTTTACCATTAAAACTAATAAGGCATATACTTTAATATCTATTAATATTATATCAATATACTATTATTAGATCAATATATATTGTGAATTTATTTAATTAATTTTTTCATATTTTACTTGTAAAAACTCCAAATCAAATCTAATGCTTCACCTACCTCTAAGGCTCCTGATCTGGTTTCTCTTAAAATTCTTTGCATTGAATATTTTTTCATATGAGGGTACTTTTTATGAACTTCATATAGGAGTGGACATCCAAAACCTTTAATGGATTTTACAGGATAGTCTTTAATCATATTTTTGCCTTCTAATTTACCGCATGATAGAGATGCAGGTAGGTTTAATCGTTTAAGCTTTTGATTATTATGAACTTTTTTGGTTATACATTGACTTCCTGTTGATAACATATCACCAAAAATTACTAGGGAGATATTATTATCTGTAGCATATTCAAAAATTTCATCTTCTATTTTATTTGAACACCGCCCACATGGGTGAATATTACCACATAAAGCTTCATTTATTAAATCATCATATTCAATTTTTATATACTTATGGGGAATATTTAATGATTTGGTTAAATTCTCAATATTATTCTTAAACTGTCCAGGGAGTATAATAGTTCCTGGATCTATGCTAATTGCAATTGGATTAAAACCTAAATACTTTGCAAATAAAAGTGAAAAACTACTATCTGCTCCACCAGATAATGCTACAACAGCTAAATGATTATTTTTAATTTCTTTACTTGCTGAATCAGATAAGTTTTCTTTAAAGTTTTCATCCAAGTATTTTTTTAGATTAAAATTATAAATATTATCTATTTTATATTCTATCACATTTTTTAGATTAACTAATGGTATAAGAAGAGGGTCATCTTCATCTAAATTATTTATTTCAATTTCTATCTTTTCAAGTGACAATTTAAGGCGATACTCTTTTTGTATAAAATCTGTATAACTTTCAACATGTATACTGTTTATAGATAAATCTTCTCGTAGTCTTCCCACAACCCATCCGCCTTTTCCTATTATGGCAGATTTGTCAGGTCTGTCATTGGTTATTATAGTTAGTTCGTTTAGATTTTCATCATAAAAAAGGTCTTTAATATTAATATCTGCCTTTTCATGGCCAATGTCATTTCTTATTCTATTGACATTTTCTATGATGATTTTTTCATTTATCTCCATATTATACCATTTAGAAAATTTTCATTTTTTTAAGTAAATAATAATTATTGTTTATTTTTTTATATTCAATCGATATATTTAATAGTAATAAATTAGTTTAATATTTTGTTTTAAATTTAATATATTTAAGGGTATTTATGAAAATTAATTTAATTAAGTTAAAGCTATTTTAAATTAATATAAATTTATTTAATTAAAAAATAACTATTTAAATTTCTTATTTTATAATTTAAAGAAATCCATAAAAATGATTTTATAATTTATAACTTATAAGTATTCTAAAAAACTAAACTTTATATATAAGTGAATACATATAGTACATTAGTAAAAAAATTTTATATTTATAAATAAATTTTTTATTAAAATGATGAATTAATTTTTATTAAAATTGGTCGATTAAAATGTCAAGATTCTTAGGAATATTAGGTGATGATGAAAATAGTAACGTTGACCGTTACAATCCTAGATTCATAGATGATAATATTAAATTAGGAGTTAATTATAAAAGATTTTCCAAAGAACCAGTTATAGGTAAAAATTCCCATATAAGATCAAATTCTGTTATCTATAATGATGTTGTTATTGGAGATGATTTTAGAACTGGCCACAATGTTTTAGTCAGAGAAAATACAACTATTGGAGATGATGTATTAATTGGTACTAATACTGTCATTGAAGGTAATTGTATTTTAGGTGATAACATTAGTATTCAGTCTAATGTATATATTCCTACTAACAGTATTATCGAAGATAATGTATTTATTGGACCATGTACTTGTTTTACTAATGATAGATATCCTGTTAGAGTTGATTATGAACTTAAAGGACCTCAAATAAGAAGAGGTGCTTCTATCGGTGGAAACTCTACTTTCTTATCTAATTTAGAAATAGGTGAGGGGGCTATAGTAGCTGCTGGTGCAGTTGTCACAAGAAGTGTTCCTCCATATTATTTAGCTATTGGAACACCTGCTAAAATCAAACCACTTCCAGCTTCACTTAGAGTTCCAAACATGATTTAATTATATTATTATTTAAAAATTATTTTTTTAGCTGTTGTTATTTTATTAACTAGTTAATTTTTCTTATTTTGCTTTTATTCAATATTTTTTATGAGATAAAAAAATTATATCTGTTAATTTTAGAAAACTTTTAAATATAATAAAATAGAAACTTCTTACTAATATTGATATTTATATATGATGGTTATTTTTTTATCATTTTATTATTAATAAGGAGATTAAATTATGATTGTAAAAGATTGGTGTTCTTATTGTGGTGAATGTGCAGGAGTTTGTCCTAGAAATTTAATCACTGTTAAAGAGTATTCATTAGAATTTAAAGATGACGAATGTAAAGAATGTAGTACATGTATAATTGCATGTCCAATAAATGCATTAGAAAAGGAATAGGGATAATATGATTGAGACAGATGTATTAGTAATTGGAGCAGGTCCTGCAGGATCTACTGCTGCAAAACATGCAGCGTTAGGCGGAGCAAAAGTAATTTTAATGGATAAAAAATCTGAAATAGGTTCACCAAAAAGATGTGCTGAAGGTGTTTCTAAAAAAGGTCTAAAAAAATTAGGTATTGAACCTAATCCAAGATTTGTTGCAAAAGAATTAGATGGTGTAAGATTAGTATCACCTAATGGAACTGATGTTTGGATGACCTCAGAGGAAATTGAACTTCCGGAAGCAGGTTATATTTTAGAGAGAAAAGTTTTTGATAAATTTATGGCTATGGATGCAGCTAGAGCTGGTGCAGAGATTAAAATCAAAACCTTGGCAACTGGAGTTATTAAATCTGAAGAAGGTTTTATTGTAACCTGCGAATCAATGGGTAAAGAATTTGATATTAAAGCTAAAATTGTTATTGCAGCTGATGGTCCAGAATCTCATATTGGAAGATGGGCAGGATTAAAAACAGCACAAAAAGCTGTTCACATGGAATCAGGTATTCAATATGAAATGTGTAACTTACAATTTGAAAGAGATGGAGTAATTGAATTTTACTTTGGAAGTTGTGCTCCTGGAGGATATGTTTGGGTATTCCCTAAAGGTGATGATATTGCAAATGTAGGTTTAGCTGTTATCGCACCTAAAGCTGATAAACCAGCAATTGAATATTTAGATGATTTTGTTGCTAAAAGCCCTATAACTAAAGATGCTCAAGCTGTTGAAATGAATGTAGGTGGAGATCCTGTTGGAGGAATGCCTAAGAAAATCTATGATGATCATATTATGGTTGTTGGAGATGCTGCTGGTCAAGTCAATCCTTTAACTGGTGGAGGTATTATTAGTGGAATGACTGGTGGAATGTATGCTGGTCAGGTAGCTGCTGAATCTATTAAAGATGGGGATTATTCTGCTAAATATCTTAAAAAATATGATAAATTAGTTAGAGAAGATATTGGAGACGAGATTAAAAAATACAGTATCGTTCAAGAATACTTACTTACTTTATCTGATGAAGAATTAGATGAAATTGCTGCTGAGTTCCAAAATGTTAACTTCTCAAAAGTATCTACAACACAACTTATCAAAAGTTTAATTAAAGTTTCTCCAAAAGCAGCTTTAAAATTAGGTAAAGTCTTTTTATAGAGTTTTAATTCTCGGATTGTTTAGTTAGTTCATTACTAACTAATATATTATTTTATTTTTTATTTTTATAAAATTCAATACATTGCTTGTAAGTAGAATTATTTAATGAGTGGTTAGATTATGGGTCGCTTTGGTTTGTTTAATCTTTTAAAGAAAAAAGATAACAAAGATAAAACAGAAGAAAAACAAGTAGAAATAGATGGTATGAGTAATGCATTTATTGATTCTAATGTTCCATTAGCTATTATTCAAAATAATAAAATAGTTGATGCTAACAAAAAATATTTGCATATTTTAGAAGCGACTTATGATGAGGTTATTGGTCAAAAAGTAGGTTATTCCTTTACTGATGAAAGTAAGTTAACCAGAGAAGATTTCAAGACTATTTTGGAAGAAATTATAAATGGGGAAAAATTTGCATTTAAAGGTGATGCAACTGTCTCAAGTTTAAAAGGAAATATTCGTTATGTTAAATTTTATGCTTCTCCAATTCTTTTCGATGGTAAAATTGCTGTTCAATTAATGGTAGAAAACTTTACATCACGTAAATTATCACACGATAGGGCTATACTGGTAGATGATGGTTTTAGAGCATTACAATCATTATCTAAAATTTCTATGGCTAATTATGACGGGGAAAAATTTCATTGGACAGACCATATGTTTACTACTTTAGGTATTCAAAGGAATGATGAGAATGAGTATGTTAATTTCCTTAAAGATTTTGTTCATGAAGAAGATATTGAAAAATTTGATAAGTTCTTTGATGAATTTGAACAGGGTCAACACAGCACTACTTTTCGTGTAAAAACTTCACATGGCCAATCAAAATATATTTCTACACAATCCATCAATAAACGAAATGGTGATAAGAACAATACTTATTTCTTCTTTGAAGATATTACACAACAAACTTTAACTGAAAAGAAATTAAGAGATTTAAGTGATGATAGAAGTCTTTTAGTTCAGGAAGTTCACCATAGGGTTAAAAACAACCTTCAAATCATTTTAAGTTTAATAAATCTTGAAGACAGGTTTAATAGAGATAATCCTGAACTTATTATTGATAAAACTAAAAACAGAATTCGTGCAATGAGTTTAATGCACGAGAAAATATATCAATCAATTGACATGTCTGAGATTGATATTAAAGATTATATTGTAACTCTTATTTCCAATGATATTGCTCTTCATAATGCAGGAGGTATATTTTTAAATTATGATTTGGAAGATGTTGATTTAAATATGTCTGTTGCTTCACCTCTGGGATTAATTATTAATGAATGTGTATATAATACTATTAAACATGCATTTCCAGATGGTGATGGTACTTTATCAGTTTATTTAACAGATAAAGGTAATAGTGCTGTTTTGGAAATTGGAGATAATGGTGTTGGTGATTATCATGACTTTGATATTGATAATCCACAAACATTAGGTCTAATTATTATTAAATCACTTACTAACCAAATTCAGGGTACTGTATATATTAAGGAACAAGAAGGTATAAACTATGTCTTTGAATTCCCTAAGGACTTAAATGAAATTTAATTTATTATTAATACTTTTTCTATTATTGAAGCTTATATTATTATTTAATCAGTGATATTATGATTTTAGTAACAGGTGGAGCAGGTTATATTGGTTCTCATGTTAATAAAGCCTTAAATAATGCAGGATATGAGACTGTTATTTTGGATAATTTATCAAAAGGTTTTAAGGATTTTGTTAAATGGGGAGAATTTGTTGAAGGAAGCCTAGAAGATGATGATATACTTGATTATGTATTCACAAATTATGATATAGAAGCGGTTATGGATTTTGCAGCATTTATCTCTGTTGGTGAATCTGTAGAGTTTCCAGAAATGTATATGAAAAATAACTATGAAAACACTCTTAATTTAATCCGCCATATGAAAAAACATAATGTGAATAAAATTATTTTCTCTTCAACAGCAGCAGTATATGGAGTTCCAGAAGAGGTTCCAATTAAAGAGAACCATCCACTTAATCCTATAAATCCATATGGTCACTCAAAGGTAAAAGTTGAAGAGGCACTTTTAGCTGATGAGGATATGGAGTATGTGATATTTAGATATTTCAATGCTTCAGGAGATGATCCTGACTGTGAAATAGGAGAGTTACATATTCCAGAAACACATTTAATTCCAATTATACTAGATGCAGCATTAGGTCTTAGAGACAGTATTTCTATATTTGGTGATGATTATAATACAGATGATGGAACATGTGTCCGTGATTATATCCATGTAAATGATATTGCAAAAGCTCATATAATGGGTTTGGAATATTTATTAAATGGTGGAGAAAGTGATATATTTAATATTGGAAATGGTCAGGGATTTTCAGTTAATGAAGTTATTGATGTGTGTAAAAAAGTAACTGGTAAAGATTTCACAGTTAAAATAGAAGCAAGAAGACCTGGTGATCCAGATATTCTCATTGCAGATAGTAAAAAAATAGAAACCAAACTTAATTGGAAAGTAGAATACAGTAGTCTGGAAAGTATTATTGAATCTGCATGGAGTTGGCATCAAAAGTTAAATGAGGATAAAATTTAATTAATTTTTACTTATTAGGAAAAATTTAAAAATTATTAGATTATTATTATAATTTTAATCAATTTAAAGAAGGTATTTCTATGTCTGATGAAAGGGAAGATCGTTATAAATTTAGAAAACATATGCATAAACCAAGTAATTATTCATTAGATAAAAACTCTAATAAAATAAATGAAAAGAACAATCAATATGATGGAAGTAATTTTTCCAAATCTAATTTTAATAATGGTAAAAATCAATATAATAAAAGAAATTCTTCTGAGGAATTTAATATTAATGGTGATGAAATACCTAATGAATATGAATTTTTCAATAATATGGATAGTGAAGAATTTAGTAATAATTTTTTAAATAATCTCTCTGATGATGATATAAACCTTGATGAGGATATAGATAATAAAATACTTATGGATGAAGAAATATTGGAAAACAATATTATATTTAATAATGATTCAATAAATAATAACAATCCTTTTGAGGAAGAAGAAAAACCTCAATTTTTAGATCCTAATATAATAAATGGGGATGGAGATAAGGATTTAACTGAAGACAATGGTGATCCTTACTATGGGGAAGCAGATTTGAATTTTGACACTGAAGATTACACTGAACCATCAGATGCTGATTTTTCAAAATACCTTAAAGAAGATGATTTTGAAGTGAACAATGGACCATTGGAGATTAAAACTCCTGAAATTGAATCCAAATCCACTGCTAAGGATATTGATTTAAGAATTATCGTAAATAATACTAAAAATGCAGAATATTTAAATAAAGCTACTGAAAATATTGCTCTTAATCAATACAATATTACAATATCTGCTATTATACAAACATTTGACGCTCAAATAGCAAAAAGCACAACTGAAGGTGCTGATATAATATTTATATCAAATGAGTCTGATGATGAGGGAAAATTATTATATGAGCAATTTTACAGTGAACTTAAAACTGAAAATAATTATATTGAATTTTTACAAATACCTAACTCAATGAATGATAATGAAATTATAGAGGAGTTAAGCTTTAATATACGTAAATTAATTATAAATGTTGGATTAAGTTCAATATTTAATATTACAAACTTTAATCGTCTTAAAACTGAAATTAAAAAATTAGAAAAAGATTATGATGAGATTTTAAGTGAGAATGCTACTTTAATTCAGGAAAAATACGATCTTGAAGAAGAGATTAATCAGTTAAAAAAAGACAACAATAAATATTTCCTTGAAGTTAAAGATTTACAAAATGTAAATGATGAGTTAAAATCAGAATTTGCTGATTTTAAAACCAGGTATTCTAATATTCACAATAAAAAAATTCTTGAAATATTTTCACTAAAGAAACTATGGTTAGATGTTTTTGATGAGGAATTGTTGGACGAAGCTAAGATTATAATCGCAACTAACCAATTTAAACCAGATGATATTATTATTGGTCAAGGTTTAATAGGTGCTACTGATATGGATCAGGCTATTGATTGGTTAAAAGTAGTTAGAACAGCTCTTATCTTTGTTGAAAACAATAAAGAAGATCTTGAAGAAGAAATTTTAAATAATTCATCAACTTATGAAAGTTCTTCTAATTATAGGGATGGTTATGACGGTGATGATTCACAGGACAATGATGATATAGACTATAATGTTCCAGAAAGCTTTTCTAACTTCATGTTCTAATTTTCATTCTTTTTTTTATTATTTTTTAATAAACCCTTTACTTTTTTTGATGTATCATTTAATTTATTTATGAATTGTTAATTTGCTATTTTATTTAAATTGTGTTCTATTTTTTTTAATTTTTTTCATATCTTTAAATCATTTATATATGAAATTTTTCTAAACATAATCTATATATTATAAAATTTATAT
>CAYQMW010000027.1:14105-19006 GCA_964418715.1 uncultured Methanobrevibacter sp.
GTTTATTATGCTTTATATGCCTTACAACATAGAGGTCAAGAATCTGCAGGTATTGCAACCCATAATCCTTTAAAAGGTATTAATTATTATTGTGGTATGGGTTTAGTATCTGATGTTTTTAAAAATTATGAACTTCAAAAATTAGATGGTGATATTGGAATTGGTCATGTAAGATATTCAACAACAGGCCAATCAAAACTTGAAAATTCACAACCTTTTGTTACTGACTTTGAAGGGGGATATATTGCTATGGCTCATAATGGAGACATAGTTAATTCTAAACATTTAAGATCCCATCTTGAAAAGAAAGGTTATGAGTTTAATTCAGATACAGATAGTGAAGTTTTATGTTATCTTATTAAAGAAGAACATTCTAAAAGTGGAGACATTATTAAAACTTTGGAAAAAATATCAAAAATGATTATTGGCTCTTATTCTCTTGTAATATTAATTAATGATGAATTATATGCTGTTCGTGATCCAAAAGCTATGAAACCACTAGTTCTTGCTAAAAAAGATGATATGTATATTGTAGCAAGTGAAACTGTTGCATTTGATGTTATAAGTGCCGAGTTTATAAGGGACTTTGAACCTGGTGAAATAATATCAATTGTTGACGGGGAACTATCAAGCCATACACTAGAGATTGCTGATAAATGTCAAAATGCAAGATGTATGTTTGAGTATGTTTATTTTGCAAGACCTGATAGTGTTATTGATAAGCGATCTGTTTTTGATGTTAGATTAAATATAGGTAAAAAATTATATGAAGAATTCCCATTTGATGCTGATTTAGTTGTACCTGTTCCTGATTCTTCAATTCCATGTGCTTTAGGTTATTCTCGTGCAAGTGGAATTCCTTATGGTGAAGGTTTAATAAAAAATAGGTATGTTGGAAGAACATTTATTATGCCTTCTCAGGAAGAGCGCGAACTTGCTGTAAAACTTAAATTAAACCCTCTTAAGGAAGGGCTTGAAGGTAAAGATATTGTTCTTATTGATGATAGTATTGTAAGAGGTACTACATCTGCTGAATTGATAAATATTTTAAAAGATGCCGGTGCTCGAAAAATTTATTTACTTATTGGCTGTCCTCCTGTTATTGCGCCATGTTTCTATGGTGTTGCTATGGCATCTAAGGAAGAATTAATTGCAGCAAATTATTCAGTTGAGGAAATTAGAGAAAAAATCGGTTCAGATGCATTAGGTTATGTTAGTATTCCTTCACTTCTTGAAGCTATTAAGATGGGTGAAGAGGACCTTTGTCTAGGTTGTATTAATGAAAATTATCCAACTTATATACCTGATGACTTGGAAGCTGAATCATATTATGATTTCTTAACTCAAAACTTATCAAATGATGATTAATTATTTTTAATTTTTATTTTTTTATTTTATTTTTTTATTTATTTTATTTATTTTAATTGAATTTTTGATATAAGTTGTTTATTTTATAATGAAATAAATAAATAAATAATTGAATAAATGATGTTTATTGTTTATAATTATTATAATTATTGAAATAAAGGGGTATTATGGTAGAATTACTTTCTCCTGCTGGGGACTTTACATCACTTAGTGCAGTTGTTAAAAATGGAGCGGATGCTGTTTATATTGGTCTTGAAGGAGTTAATATGAGGATTAATGCATCAAACTTTAATATGGATGACATTAAAAAAACATCAAATATGTGTAAGGAGTATGGCTCTAAACTCTATGTATGTACAAATACCATACTAAAAGATAAGGATATTGAAAGATTAAACAGGCAAATCCCTCTTCTAGCAGAGCGTGATGTAGATGGTGTAATCTTATCAGACATTGCTTTAATTGAAAACTGTGTTGAAAATGGTCTTGAAGCACATATTAGTGTTCAGGAAAATGTTACAAATACTAATACTCTAAAAGTTTTAAAAAAATTACATGCTAAAAGAGCTATTTTATCACGGGAATTGTCTATTGGGGAAATTAAAAATATTGCATCAAAATCTCCAATCGAAACTGAAGTTTTTATTCATGGGGCAATGTGTATGGCTATTTCAGGTAGATGTTTCTTAAGTTATGGTCTTTATGGTCGCAGTGCTAATTGTGGAGATTGTCTCCAACCATGTAGGAAAAACTGGAAATTAAGTTTTGATTATGATAAAAATGATAAAGTAATAAATAGCAGTGATTTAAAAACAGAAGAAGAATCATTTATCATGTCAGAAGCTTATGATAATTCTTATAGGACAACATTCTTCTCACCTAAGGATATGGCAATGATTGAACATATGCCTGAGTTAATTGATACTGGTGTAGATGCATTTAAAATCGAAGGTAGGGCTCGTTCTGCTGATTATGCTGCAACAGCAACAAGTGTATACCGTGAAGCTATTGATTTATATCAAAAGGATAGAAAGAATTATAAATATAATCCTCAGTGGATGGAAAGATTAAATGAAGTATTTAATCGTGGATTTGACACTGGCTTTTATTTTAACACTCCTTATGAGATTAGTGAAAATAACAAATCTAAATATGTAAAAAAAGATATAGGTAAAGTAATTAATTATTATAATAAGGTTGAAGTTGCAGAGATAAAAATCTGGGATGATTTGGCTATTGGTGATGAGTTAATGATTCAAGGTCCTACAACTGGATCTGTTAGACATACTGTAGATTCTATGGAAATTCATAATGAAAAAACAGATTTTGTTAAAAAAGGCCAAAATGTAGGTGTAAAAATACCTTATAAATTACGTAAAAATGATTTTGTATATAAATTAGTTGAAAGAGTTGAAGGTAATTAATATGAGTGAAAAAAGAATAGCTATTTATGGAAAAGGTGGAATTGGTAAATCTACAACTGTAGCTAATTTATCTGCAGCAATAAGTAATTTAAATTTAAAAGTTATGGTTATTGGTTGTGACCCGAAAGCAGATACAACCAGAACTTTATATGGTCAAAGATTACCTACAATTATCAACACAATCAAGGAAAATAAAAACCCTAATCTTGAAGACATTGTTTTTAAAGGATATAATGATATTCTCTGCACCGAAAGTGGAGGTCCAGAACCAGGTGTTGGTTGTGCAGGACGTGGTGTAATAGTTGCAATGAAACAATTAGAAAAATTAAATGTATTTTCTGATGATCTTGATGTTCGATTTTATGATGTATTAGGGGATGTAGTATGTGGAGGTTTTTCAGTACCTCTTAGAAAAGATTATGCTGATGAGGTATATATTGTCTCATCTGGTGAATATATGTCACTTTATGCAGCTAATAATATTTCTCGCGGTATCAAAAAGTTAAATGGTCGCTTGGCAGGAATAATCTTAAATAAACGTAATGTATTAAATGAAGATGAGATTGTTTCTACATTTGCAGAAAAAATCGGTACAAAAGTAGTAGGAGTTATTGAAAGAAGTCATCTTATACAGGATGCTGAACTTGATGCAAAAACAGTTGTTGAAAAATATCCAGAATCTGATGAGGCGGAGCTATACTCTGTACTTGCAGAAAATATTTTAAATAATAAGGAATACTCTACTCCAGAACCTATGGATGAAGACATTTTTGAGGAATTTTTCAAATCTTTTTCTAATTAATTTTATTTTACTTATAATTTTAAAAAATAATCAAGGTCATAGTAGTCCATATTTTGATTTTTTAACCCCTTAATTGCAGAATTTCTAGCATCAAATAAACTTTCAAAATAATATAGGTGACTATTACAATTACAATCACTTGAGCCAAATTGATTTACTTCATTAGTCGATTCATTTTTTATAAATTGTGATAAATTGCATTCAATATCTTTACTGGATATTGTAAATATTACATCTACAATTTTACTATTTTTATCTTTAAGCAGGTAATCTATATGCCAGTGTAATTTTTTATCATCTGACAAGTGTCTTTTTATCCGACCTGTTAAGGAGTTCATTGCAGAACCGATATAAACATAAAACCCATCATCAATGTCGATTTTACCTAATGCACCTACTTTTATTGTAGATTTTTCTTTTTGATTAATTATTAGGCAGTAGGTCCCTTTCATTTTATCACATTTCTTTTAAATTTAAGTATATTTAATTTTCTTTTAATAATTTCATAATTAAATTTATATATTTATTTATTAATTTTAAATAATAATAGATTAATATATTATACTATTAAAATTAATAGAATAAAAATTTAGGAAATTATTATGAATTTTAAAATAAAAGCTAAAGGGCATCCAAATATTAGTGCTCAGCATCGCTCTACTTTTGAGATAACAAAAGAGAGAACATTAACTCCTGCAGGAGACTGTATTATTGGTTTAGATATGGATAAAACCATGTTTAATTTTCCAGAAAATTTTAAAGAAAAATTAAGAAATGATGATACGAAGGTTACAGTACGTCTTAAAACAGAAAATGCTCATGATGAAATTCATGGTCAAGGAGATTCCAGGTTACCTTTAAATCATCTGACAGATATTGTAATTAGAAAAAGTGATTTTATTTGTTGCAGGACATTGATGATTCATGCAGATAAGGCAGCATGTGATTTGGATAGGGATTTAATTAATGATTTGGCTAATTATAAAGATTTGGATATGGAAATAATATTGGAATAAGATATAAATCCTTTATTTAATTTTATTTTTAATATTTTTTTAATATTTTTTTAAAGTAATAATTTAATAATTTTTTATACAATCTTTAACTTGAATATTATTTTTTATTTTATTTTTTTCAATTTAGCTAATTTTATCTTAAAATATAAGAATATTAGATACATTTATATACTATTATTTTTATATATTTTATTACTGTTTATTTAATATAATTAAATATGCGGGGATGGTCGAGTGGTCAAAGGCGCTAGGTTGAGGGCCTAGTGGGTTAGTCCCTTCGCGGGTTCAAGT
>CAYQMW010000028.1:0-18912 GCA_964418715.1 uncultured Methanobrevibacter sp.
CGAGGTTTGAGAATTGAAATTGGAGAAATAGAATCAAATATTGATTCATTTGAAAGTATTAAACAAAATATTGTAGTAATTAAAAAGATTAACAATACAGAGCATCTATGTGCCTATTTCACAGCAGAAAATGAAATTAACGTTAATGAATTAAAAGAATATCTTAAAAAGAGGCTAACTAAATATATGGTTCCGACAGTATTTATGCAGTTAGATGAGATGCCTCAACTACCAAATGGAAAAACAGACACTAAAAAACTTCCAGAACCTAAAATGGAAATGAATTATGTTGCTCCTGAAACTCCATTGGAACAGGAAATTTGTGCTATATTCTCAAATACCTTGAATATAGAAGTTGTTGGTGCTGAAGATGATTTCTTTGAGATAGGTGGAACGTCCCTTATTGCATCAAAATTAATTATTGAATTGTTAAAACAGGGATATTCTCTAAGATATGATGACATATTCAATAATAAGACTCCAAGAAAGCTTGCTAAATTCTTATCTGGTGAAGTTGATTTAAATAAATTGGATGTTAATGATGATATTATTAAAAACTACAACTATGATGAAATAAACAAGATTCTTGAAGAAAATACATTAGAAAACTTCCTTAATGGTGAAATGGGAGAAATAGGTAATGTTTTATTAACTGGAGTAACTGGATTTTTAGGAATCCACATATTGTATGAATATATTAAAAATGAAACAGGAACAATATATTGTATTTTAAGAAAAGGAGAATTTGATTCATGTGAAGACCGTTTAATCGATTTAGTTAAATTTTACTTTGATGAAGACTTTAAAGATCTTATTGGCACACGTATCATTTTAAGTGAAGGGGATATAACTGAATTTGATGACTTTAAAAAACTGGAAAATTATCCTATCGATACGATTATTAATTCTGCAGCTATTGTAAAACATTATACTGCTGATGATTATATTTTTAAAGTCAATGTTGATGGTGTGATTAACGGACTTAAATTTGCTCAAACTAGAAATAATATAAAATATGTCCAAATCTCAACAATCAGTGTACTTTCATCAATTTGTGAAAATGAAGAAGAATATCCTGATGTAGAATATAATGAAAGAACATTGTATTATCAACAGGATTTAACTAATAAGTATTTAGGCAGTAAGTTTTTAGCAGAAAGAAAGGTTTTAGAAGCAGCAACTAAGGGACTATCTGTTAAAATAGTCAGGGTCGGAAACCTTATGAGTCGTTATAGTGATGGAAAATTCCAGAAAAACTATGATACCAATGCATTTTTAAATAACATAAAAGCTATTAAAAACTTAAAAGCATTGACTCCTGCTATGGCGAATGAAGAAACTGATATGAGTCAAATAGATTATGTTGCAAAAGGAATACTTACATTATGTAAAACTCCTGAAAAATCCAGGGTATTCCACTGTATGAATAATTACTACATATCTACTAGAGATATCATTGATGTATTAAATGATTATGGTTATGGAATTGAAGAAGTTGATTCTCTGAAATTTAAGGAAATCTATAATGAGAATATGGATGAAAGTATTCAAGGTTTAATCACTGCTGATTTAACAATTGATGATTTTGATGAAGAATATGTGTTTGAAGAGAATATAGGTCAAACTATTGAAATACTTCATTCATTAGGATTTGATTGGCCTAAAGCAGATAAAGATTACCTTAAAAGGTTAATTGATTATTTAAATACATTAAATTATTTTGATTAAATTGAGGTATTGTATATAAATTATTAAACTTTTAATTATTTTGATTAAATTGAGGTATAGATTTTTAAACTTTATTATTTTGATTAAATAAAAGATGATATCATGTCAAATGAAATTATAACCCATAAATTTAGAGAGTTGTTACTGCCAACAATACTTATTGCTATGGCTTTAAATATTACTGCTGTTGTTGATTCAAGTTTTGTAGCAACATTTATAGGAAGTAATGGTCAGGCTGCATTACAGGTTTTAGAGCCTTTAATATTGTTAATTACAATATTTGAATGGTTATTTGGTCTTGGTGGTCAAATTTTATCTTTAAACAAAAAAGCGGAATTTGATGATGAAGGAAGTAATCATTATTTTACAGTAGCTATGCTTACAACAATAATTGTATCTATTATAATTATTGCAATATGTTTTTTATTTGAAAATGCTTTAATCACTGTTTTACATCCGACCCCTGAGGCAATACCTTATGTAAAAGCATATGGATTCTATTTATTTATTAGTTTTCCAATTGTAAATATTGTAGGTGTATTAAGTCAATATATTCGTGTTGACGGGCAACCAAATCTTGCTTCAGGATTGATTGTTCTTGCTAATCTAATAAATATTGTTTTAGATTATATATTCTTAGGTGTTTTCCATATGGGTATAGAAGGGGCATCACTTGCATTACTTATAGGATATGTAGTGGCATTTATCTGTACTTTAAAATATCATTTCAATCCAAAAAGAACATTTAAATTTGTTTTCTCTAAATTGAATATTAAATCCTGGTTAACATCAACTATTGAAATAATTAGAATTGGTTTTCCAGGGGCAAGTATGGGTATATTTGATGTAATATTAGTTTATATAATGAATTTAATTCTTGGTGGACTTTTAGGAAACTTAGGTTTAGATATTTACAATGTATGTGTAAATGCATTATTAATTATAAGTATTTTAATCATCGGTTTTGCTGAAACATTGTCCTCCATTGTACCTATATATTACTCACAAAATGATTTTTATAATTTAAATCATATAGTTCGAAGATCAATTATTGCAGCAATGATTTGTTCAATTCTATTTACAGTATTCTTATGGATATATCCTGATGGACTTTTAATCTTCTATAAACTTTCAGAAGGACACCACAATGCATTAATTGAAAATGCAATTAGACTGTATTCATTGTCTTTTATTCCAATTGCTCTTTCAAATATATTAATCTTTTATTATGAAGGAATTGAAAGAACTGTTGAATCTGGAATTATTTCAGTTATTTCAACATTAATTGGACCATTGTTATTTACATTCCTTTTATATCCAATTATTGGCCTTAATGGTATTTGGTTATCATTCCTATTTGGTATTACACTATCTTTAATTGTAAATGCCCTTTATGTTAAATATGTTGAAAGGAAAGAAACAGAATATTCCGGATTATTCTACATTAAAAAGGATTTAATTCCTAAAACAAGGAATTATACAATAAAAAATAGAGATGATGAAGTAAAAACAGAAATGTTTAATCATTTAAAAAGTTTAAATGATGATAAATCTTCTCTTGAATCATTAAATAAAATAATTAACACTATTTTTGATTCAAACAATGATAAAATTAGTATTGAAGTTTTATTAATTGATTATGATGATAAAATATCTGTGAATTTTAAGGATGAAGGAACTAGGGAAGTTTTAGAAAATATTAAAAAGAGCTTTTCTGAAGATGAAAATATAAGTATTAGTGAAGTATTAGGTTTTAATAATATTGAATATACAATTATGAAAAGTTAAATTTCAATGAAAAATTTTTCATTGAATATTTAATATTTTATCAAAACCTGCCATCACAAGAATTTCATTTATAGTATCGTTAACTTTAATGACAAATGGAATATTTTCTGCATTTAATTTTTTTCCGGTAATAACTAAAACTCTTAAACCTGCACTTGAAATATATTCTAATTCATTTAAATCGATAATTAATGAATCAAACTTGCCCATTTCATCCATTATTTCATTTTCAAAATCTGGAGATGTAACTGTATCGATTTTTTCAGATACAGAAATTGTTAATTCTTTTCTATCATATTTTTTTGTAAGATTCATTTTATCACCTTATATTATTTAATTTTTTTCACTATTAATTTTTTCTATTTTTTAGTTTATAAATTATCTTAATTTTTACATAATAAAATTAAACATAATGAATATATATTTTTCTTCATCTATATATTATATATAAATATCAAAACAAATTATATAATATAGAATTTTTTCAAAATTATATGAATATTACTTTTAAATTTGAAAATTAATATTTTAAATTAGGGGGCATTAAAATTAGAAAGGATAATAGAAGTCCATTAAATCCATTCACTGGTAAGAAGCATTATGACTCTGTTAATGATGATAAGTTTTTAAATGAATGTTTTCAGGCTTATTATAAGGAGATTCAAAAATCTCAAATATTGGATAATACTCCTGAAGGCCAACTAATCATTAATGTTGTCTCGAAACTTATTAAAACAGTAGAAGACTTTTTATCTAGAATAGGTCGTTATGATTATGTAGATGGTTATTATGAATGGGAAGTACATTTAACCTCAAATAATCAAGTTAATGCATGTTGTTTTCCAGGTGGAAAAATAATTGTTTATTCAGGAATCTTTTCTATTGCAAATACAGAAGAGAGATTAGCATTTATTTTAGCTCATGAAATGGCCCATGCTTTACTTGATCATGGGCGAACAAAAATAAGTGCTCAAAACACTAAAAATGGTATTGCTACTGTTGCATTTGTTGGCAGTTTTGCATTAGACCTTATGGGTTTAGGTGAAGTAGGATCTATGGCAAGAGCAGCTACAAATGTACTTAATGTTAGTTCTCAATTCTTCTTAATGCAACCTTGGGGTAGAGACCAGGAATATGAAGCAGATAAATTAGGTATGTTTATAGCACACCTTGCAGGATACAATATCCGGGAGGTCCCTGTATTCTGGAGAGAATTTGCAGGTGAAAATGCAAGTACTTTTGATTTTTTCTCAACACATCCTGCAGATGAGAAAAGAATTGCTGTAATGATACAATCTGAGGTGGAAATATTAAACAGGACTGATTTTTACTCAAGACCCCTTATGCCTGAAACTCCTAGTCCTAAAGATAATGTTAATGCATTAAATACTAATACACAAGCACAACCTACTTTTAATAATAATCAAACACAAGCACAACCTATGTCTCAAATATCAAATCAATCTACAGTTGGTGGACCTGTAAGTGAAGGTAATATTGGTTTATGTCCTAGTTGTGGCACTATAGCATTTAATGGTAAAGTTTGTATAAATTGTGGATATAGTGTTGAACATTCAAATGATTTGAGATGTCAAAACTGTGGTGCTATAATAAATAGAGGTGACTCATTTTGTACAAATTGTGGAATGGAAATTGGTGCTGTATTTTACTGTAAGTTTTGTGGAAGTAAAGTTAAAAGAGGAGATACATTTTGTACAAATTGCGGGCACAAATTAGATTAAGTTTAATAATAAAAAATATATAAGAAAGGTTTTAAAAATTAAAATTGAAATAACTTTTATTAAATTTTAAAATGGTAATATTATGAATATTAAAAAATATCCAAGTGAACCTACTGATGAGGCAAAAGTAGATTCAATGCTTTATGATTCAAAGTTGATTGGTGAAAATAATCTTGGATCTGTACACTTTCATGGTCCTTTTGGTAGCAGAGATTCAAATATTAAAATAGCTTATCTAATTGGTATGCATCCTTTAGAAAGCAAAGCTCACAGGGCCTTATTTGATACTATACTTGAGGAAAATAATGATTTAAATTATACTTATTATATTTACAATGTCAATGTAAAAGGGGAACTTGACGAGGAAAGTGAAGGCCGTATGGATGGTCAGTTACTGGCTAGGGAGTTTGTAGCTCCACATATTATTAATGGAGATTATGATTTATTTGTAGACATTCACAGCAATAAAGGACTAGTTGGTCCTGGTGACTATGAGAAGACAAATTTCCTATTTGCCCCTGGATTTGATAAGAAATCAAATGAAATTTTAGAAATCCTGCTGTCTGAAATTGATGAAGTATGTTATTATGCTCCGGAATATAGAACCAGTCCTGAATTTATTACAATTCCTGTTCAAGAAAGCGGAATTCCAACTATTGTTTATGAAACTTTTTCATATGAGGATATTGAGTTGACATATAAGTTAAGTGAAAAATTAGTTAAAGCTGTTGATAATTTAAGTTTAAAAAAGGTAAAATAATAATTATCTTTAATTAAGTTATGGATATTCTTTTAAAAAAAAATGAGTTTTCCTTAATTTATAAATCTAATTATGAATTTTATGTCTTGTTCTATTTCAATTCTTTTTATTTTTTTTAAACTTTCTTTAAACTATTTTTATATTTGTTTTCAATAATTTTTTATGTATTAAATAATATAATATATATTGTATAATAATATTAATTGTAAAATTAATTTTATAAAATTAATTTAAATGAATAATTTAAGATTATGGGGTAATAATGTCTGAAAATATTAATATTGATAAACCTAAGGTTAAAAAAAGAATCGATTATATTGATACTTTAAAGTTTTTAGCAATTTTTGCTGTTATATTCTTACATGCATATAAGGTAAATCCACATATAATGATAATGCATCATAATTTTTATAAACTCAGAGCATTTACTGATTTCGGTATTCCTGTATTTTTAATGGTTACTGGTGCATTGGCTTTAAATAAAGATATTGATTTAGAAATATTTATAAAAAAGAAATTTACTAGAATCATATTGCCTTTGGTATTTTACTTTCTAATTTCATATGCTATGGGTATAGATAAGGACTTTTTAGTTAGTTTTTGGTATTCTTGGATGATTATTGGTGCTTATTTAGCTATTCCACTAGTCAATAAAATCATTAAATATTCTTCTATGAAGGAAATAGAATATTTTGTTGCTATGATAGTTATAACTTCTATATTTTACTGTTGCAGCCACTTTTTTGACTTTAAATATGCACTTGATTTGAATTTCTTTATTACGCCTCTTTCATATATTGTAATAGGTTATTTCTTATTTAAAAAAGACTTTACAAAATATTTATCTCCAAATAAATTGATATTGGTCTTATCTGTTATATTTGTAATAATATCCATAATTAAAATGAAGGTAGGTCTTTTAAATTGTATTTATCCTTCTGCCCATCTATTTGTTGGTATCGATATGGGTATTGTTGCATTGATACAAGGTTGTTGTGTCTTTTTAATAGTTAAATATGTATATGATGAGCACAGAGATAAGTTTACTCTAGTTAAAAACTTCTTGCAAAATAAGATTATTAAGAAATTCATATTTTCTATTAGTAGATCAACATATGGAATTTTCTTTGTTCATGTACTTGTATTTAGAGGACTATTGTATCCTATAGTTAGAGGTATGGGCTTTAAAGGCGTTACTTTATTTTTGATTGTAATTGCTTCAGGTATAATTGGACTTTTACTCTCTTGGATTATAACCTATATTTTAGGTCATATTCCATATATTAAATACCTCTCTGGATATTATTAGTTTTAAAATATTAAGTTAGATAATATATTTTAATATATTATCTTAATTTTCTTTTTTCTATTTTTTTTTATTTTAAAATTCAATTTTTTCTTTTTCTTATATTTTATATTACATAATCTGTTTTAGGGGTTTATTTTAGATTTTATAATCCTTTATTCCTTTTTCTATCAAAACAATTTCATTAAATTTATAAATGATTAAAAGTTAACTATTAAATAACAATCACGTTTTTGGGGTAAAAACATAATATTGCTATTTAGGCAATTTTTCTACTATTTTTCAAAAATGTTTTGATTGATTAAATATCATAGGTGTTAGTGATGAGTAAAGAAAAATGGGTAGAATCATTATTAGATGATATGATTGATAGTCAATGGAACGAAGATGTAATAAAAGAAGAATATGAAAGGTTTAAGAAAATAATTGAAAGTGAAGATCCTAATTTACTTAAAGATTTAGAGCCAAAAAATCAATACTCACAAGAAGAAATTGAGGATATGGAGGCTCAAGAGAAGGAATTATATTCACAAATTGAAAACTTATCTAAAAAAGAATATGAAGACTATTTAATTGAACAGGCGGTAGATGATATTCAGGAATACGAATTCTTTAAAGAATTTGATTATGATGATGAATATTATGAAAAGTTAATTCGCCAACATCTTGAAGAAGAGGAAAATGATTTCTTTGATAATGTTATGAAAGAAGCTATTGCTGAGGCAGATTATTTCCAGGAATATGTTGATCAATATCTTATTGATAATATTCCTGAGGACCATGATTTTCCCGATGAGTATGATTTTGAGGAGTTTGAAGGTAATTATTACGATTTTGAAAGTGACCCTAATTTATGCATATACTCTCCGGAGGGTAGTTCCCAATATCAAAGGGTTTCACTTGAAAAAGATGAATATGATGATTTAGGAGATACCAGTTATATGGATCAGGGAATATATAAAGGTGCTAATACTGACTTTCTTGAAGAACCCTTTGAATACACATATTATGAAGAAGTGTTTATTGATGATGATTATCCTGATTTTGATGATGATTTTGATGAACCATTTGACGATAGGGATGATTTAAGTTTACAAGAACCTTTTGATGAAATAGACTATTTAATTTCTCAGAAATTATTTGAAGAAAAACAAATTGATGAAATTTTTGTTAAAAATATTAAAAAATGTGAAGAATATTGGGATAAGATTATTAAAGAAAAATTGGCTAGTGATGAGAAATATATGGCTAAATTAAAAAGTCTTCTTTAATTTCTTTTTTTTATTTTACTTATTAATTAACCATATAATCTATTTTTTTTAAACTATTAATTAAAATTAGTAATCTTTATTTCAACTAGGTTGATTGAAAATACAAGTTTTTATAAAATATTAAGTTATTTTTATAAAAAAGTAATTATTTAAAGTTTATAATTATTTAATGCTATTTTTTGTACAACAAATACTTAAATACTACTTTATTTATAATAATAATGAACATAATAATAAAAAATTCAATTTTTTATGTGAAATTTATTTACCATAATAAATTCTATTAAAATACTATAAAAGAATTATTATAAAAAAAATTAATTAATTGTGAATAGATTATGTCAGATACTATAAAAATATTAACTATTCAGGATTTATCATGTTATGGACAGTGCTCAATAACAGTTGCACTACCTATTATTTCAGCTTTTGGAATTGAAACTGCTGTTATTCCTTCTGCTGTTTTATCCACACATACTTCTGGTTTTACTGAATACACAGTTAGGGATTTAACAGAAGACCTTCCTGGCATTAGAGAGCATTGGGAAAAAGAAGGAATATATTTTGATGCAATATATACTGGATACATAGGTTCAATTGAACAGTTTGAATACATTAAAGAAATTATAGATTCAAGACTCAAACCAGATGGGCTTGTTTTTGTTGATCCTGCTATGGCAGATCATGGCCAATTCTACTTTGGTTTTGACCAGGAATTTGCAGATAAAATGGGTGAACTTTGCTGCTTAGGTGATTATGTTCTTCCAAATACAACAGAGGCATGTTATATTTTACACAAACCTTGGAAAGAGAATTTTACAAAAGAAGAAATGCTTGAAATTGCAGGTGAACTTTCTGAGTTTACTAAAAAACATGTTATATTAAAAGGTGATAATCATAAAGATGATGAACTGGGAATGATTGTTTTGGATAAGGACCAACCTGAGGATATAGAAATCGTTTATAATGATAAAATAGATTATGTATCTCATGGTACTGGTGATGTTTTCGCTTCAAGTTTTGTTGGTTCTACCTTAAACGGTAAGTCTCCTAAAGCTGCTGCAAAAATTGCAGGGGAATTTACCAAAAAATCAATTGAAGAAACAGTTGATGATCCAGACCATCCTTATGGTGTCAAATTTGAAAGGGTTATTCCAAAAATCCAGGAATTATTGAATTCAATTAAATAATCGATTTAATAATTTACCCTTAAAAATTCTATTATAAATAAAATTTTATAATTAAATTTTTATGTTATTAAGCATAACAAAAAATTTAATATTTTACTATTTTTTTTTAATTTATCTGATTATGTATGAGTATATCTGGTAAAAATACTGCTAATACTCCAATTAAAACAGTTAAAATAACATAAGTTAAAGCTATTGTTGTATTTCCATTTTTTAGCAAATCTCCAGTTTCTATTGCAAATGTTGAAAATGTGGTAAATCCACCGCAGATTCCTACTTTTAAAAACAATAACAATCTCTCATCAAAATTAGATTTAGTGGCATAAAATACTATAAACCCTATTGCAATACAACCTAATATGTTAATTAGGAATGTATTTATGGGAAAGCCATTAGTTTCATTTAATGGAATTAGTCCAAGTATGTATCTCATTATTGTACCTATTGCTCCGCCTAAACCTACAATTAAACATTTGATAATCATTTTATTAATTTTCCTTTTTCTTATGATTTTATTTTTTAATATTGATAAATATTTTTATTGATATTACCAATTGTAATTATAATAAGCTGCATCATCGAATGAATCATCAAAACTATCGTCATAGGCATCTGATTCATAATCTAAATCATCATCATATCCATATTCATCATATGATGAATGACTGGAATCTTCCTGAACAATATTTGATATGACATTAGAAATATCTACTCCTTTTGTCTGTAGATATATTACATCATCAGCAGATGCAAAAACAAATGTTTTAACACCATTTTGCTCATTATAGAAACCATCTACTCCAGAAATTGTTGTTTTATATAAATCCTGGCCATCCCATGTAAAATAGCTAAAACCATCCATAGTTTTTTTATTATACTTATCGGAGTATTTATCTATACTAATATTAACAAAATTACTGCCCTTTTTAAAATTCATATAATTCTGTAAATTTCCACTATAAACTCCTTTACCTGTTAATTTATATGAGTTAGGTGCATTAAAGACATATCCTTTAAAATAATGGTTTCCATAACCATTTGGTGTATTAAGTTCTGCAGATACTGAATCCATGACCATAACTGTTGATAAAAATATTGTCAAAATTATAAAAACAGTTAAAATGCTTTTTTTAATATTATTTTTTTTCAAAATTACACCCCATTAATAATTATATAAATTAATAGTTTTTTATAAATATAAATCTTTTTAAAAACTTTAGTTTTTTTGCATTTTTTTTATTAAATTGAAAAACTTAAATAAAAATTATATAATTGTTGAAATTCTATACCTTTTACAGTTATTTCGATAGTAATATTAAGGAGTTTAATTATAATTTAAATTAACAATATTTTACTTTTAATGGTTTAATGAATATAATAATAGGGATTTAGGGTTTATTGTTATATTCATAATAATAACATTTTTAGTAGATTTATTAATGGGAAAATAGAAAAAGGTTTAAATTTTTTATAAAATATTTATTCACTATATTTATCGGGGGGTTTATATGGTTGAATTAAATGAAAATCAAAGTAAAGCAGCATATTATGATGGAGACAAATATTTAGTTATTGAAGCAGGGCCTGGTGCAGGTAAGACTCGTGTACTTATCGAAAGAATTAAATTTTTAGTTAATGAAAAGAAAATAGATCCTTCAACTCTTCTGGTTATTACATTTACTCGTAAAGCTGCAGAAGAACTTAAAGAACGTTTAACAAAAGATATTGATGAAAATTATGTAAATTTAATGCAAATTTCTACAATTCATGCATTTTGTAGAGTTATTTTATCAAATATTGGGGAATATAATTATCGTATTTTAGGAGATAATTATAATGAAAGAATAAAAATGTTTTTATACCGTCATAGAAAAAGGTTAGGTTTTAATAATGAGTGCAGTATCCAACTTAGCGAAATGGATTATATAATTGATAAATATGATGAATATGCTACTTTTAAGGTAAATACTGATAAATTAGTTAAATATATTACAGATAATTCTAAAATAGATCAAGAATATATTGATTTTGTAAATGAATATATGGCTGAAAATAATGGTGAAATTCCATATAATGCAATCAAAAGTAATCGATCATATAAAAATTCAAGAAATAATGCATTATATCTGCAAATAGCTAAATCTTATCCTAAATACTTAGAACTTTTAGATGAAAAAGGTTTCACTGATTTTAACCAAATGCAAATAAAGACTTTAGAACACTTAAAAGAAGATCCTTATACTATTTATAAAAATATTTTAGTTGATGAATTTCAGGATACTGATCCTATTCAGATGAAAATATTTGAAATTTTAATGGAACATTCTGATTCTTTTACAGTTGTAGGGGATATTGATCAGAGTATATACGGTTTTAGAGGGGCAAATAAGAATTATTTTGAATATTTATATGATAATTATGATGATAAGGTTTATAAGGTAAATCTTAATGTTAATTATCGTTCGGCTAATCAGATTATAGATATAAGTGAAGATTTTATTAAATCTCAAAGAGCAGTTGGAGCAAAACAGGATAAAGCTATTGGGGCTCGTCATCTAGATAGGGATACATATTTTTTAGTTAATAAAACAAATGAAAATGAAGCTCAGGCACTTTTTGATATGATAAGTTATTTGTATAATAGTGGCAAAATTGAAAATTATAATGAAATTGCTATTTTAGCCCGTTCTGTAGAATATAGTAGTACGGCTAAACATTTAATTCAATTATTTATTGATAATGAAATACCCTATCATGTAAGAGGAATTCCAGATTTATTTGAAAAAGACGAAATAAAGTCAATTTTAACATTAATTTTTCATCTTATACAGGATGAAAATCCTCATAATCACAAATTTAATAGGTGGGAAAGGGAATGGTTAAATCTTAAAGCTTATACTGGTGAAAATTTTAAGCAGGTATTATTTGATTTATCTGATGAAACTAAAAAGATTTTAAATACTATTCAAGATGTTTTTGAAAGAAAGGTTATTGAAGAAGAAAATAAGGTGTATTATAAAATTACTGGTAAAAAAAAGAATAAAAAAAAGAATTTTTCTAGAATCTTTGATAATGATACTCAAGTTTTAATAGAAATCTTTAAGAATGTGCCACGGCCTATTTTAACTGATGAAAATTTAATTAGATACGGCATTAAAAATAAAAAGGATTTAAATTTCTTTAGAAGATTAAACAAACTAAAAAAATATATTAATACTAATGAATATTTATCTTCAGACGATACCATTTTGGATATTTTTATGTATTTATTAACTGATGTTTGCAATTATTTAACTGAAGAACATATTAATGATGATAATTATAGGGATGAATTAGAAAATTTAGCAATTATTAGTAATACTTTTGAGAATCAAGAATTAATCGTGGATAAAAAAAATTAAGCAGTGTTTTTTACTTTATTAAAAATACTATTGAAAAGTATTATACAAATAAAGACCAAAATGAAGGAATTCAAATAATGACTGTACATAGGTCTAAAGGATTAGAATTTCCTCTGGTTATTCTTCTATCTTTAAATAAAAAAAGTTTTCCTAAAGAATTTGAAGATAATTATGATAAATTTTACACGCCTAATTCTTGTTTAGAATATAAAAATTATAACGATATAGAAGAGGAAATGAAGGAATTTGATGAAGAAGAAGAGCGTATAGTTTATGTGGCTATGACACGAGCACAAGATTCATTAATTTTATCTAATTTAACTAAAAAAACTCGGGCATTTGATGAATTTGAGAAGGTTCTTAATGATGATTTATCTGAGATAGAAAAAATTAAAATAATAAAAGATATTCCTAAAGGCAATATTAAAATTCAGAATCTTATTAATAGGAATTTAACTAAATGTAAATATTTAGATGATGATTTTAGTATAATTCCTAAAACTGTCTGTGAAAAACCTGTTGTTAAAAAAGATAATTTTCTTAATTTAAATTATCATTCACTTGAAGATTATATAGACTGTCCTTTTAAATATAAATTAGTTCATGATATTAATTTTTCAGAGTCTACTCTTGATTCTATTAAATTTCAAGGAAAATTCTTGCATAAGATATTAGAAAATATCAATTATAGAATTAAACACAACAAAAATCAATATATTGGTGATGAGGAGATTTTAAAAATAATTGATAATTTAGCAGGTTCAAATTATTTCAGGAGTTTAAAATCACTTTTAGATATTAATAAGATCAAAAATGATGTTCTTTATTATTATAATAGTTTTGGTAAAGAATTAACTGTTTTAGAAACAGAACGACCTTTTAATATTAAAAAAGAATTTTATCATTTATCCGGTATTATTGACCTTAGATATAAAACTAATGACGGAAAAATGGGTATATTGGATTATAAAAACACATATTTAATTAAAAAGGACAATATTAAAAAATATATTAAACAAGTTTATACTTATTTCATTGGGTTAAAGGATAGTTATCAAATCGATGAGCTAACAATCTATGCAATCAAAGCTAGAAAAATGATTCGTGTTAATTTGGAAGAAAAACCTCTTGAAATTCTTTTAGAAGAACTTGAAGCAATATCTGAAAATATTCAAAATGAAGTTTTTGAATGTAATCTTAAGGAAGATTGTAATAACTGTACTTTCTCAACTGTTTGTTTTAATGCAAAAGATGAAGAAGATTCCTCTTTTGATTTTAAGAATGATAATATTTTGGAATTTAGAAATAAGTTTTATGAAAATTTGCCACATTATGAAATTATTGATTATGGAGATAAATTTTATAAAGATAAGGAATCCTTTCCTAAAAGTACATTAAAATCTAATTCATTATCCTATTCTAATGAAGAAATGATTGCATATAATTTAGAAGAGATAATTAAATTTTTTGAAAAAAAGGGAAATGAAGAAAATTTAAAAGATATGGATAGGATAAGTGTATTTTCTGATAAAAGATATGGAATTAAAAATCAAGTATTGGGTAAATTTGCAAAAAAGATAGGAAAAGACCATGAACTTGCATTAGAATTATGGCAGCATGGTTATCATGAATCTAGATATTTGTCTATGTTGATAGAAGACCCTCTCCAAATGTCTGAAGATCAATTAAATCAATGGGTTGATGAGTTGGATAATTGGGAGATAGTGGATCAAATATGTTTACACCTTTTTATTAATGTACCTTTGGCTATTGATAAAATACCTACATGGGCAAAATCTGATAAAGAATTTACAAAAAGAACTGCTTTTAGTCTGATTAGACAAATTTCAGAACAGGATAAACAGCTTGAAGATGTTTATTTTGAGAAATTTTTCTCAATCATTACTGAAGAAGCATGTGATAATAGAAAGCTTGTTAAAAAATCTATAAAAACAGCTTTAATCAGTATTGGAAAGAAAAATAAATATTTGAATGAAAAGGCTATTGAAGTGTCTGAGGAACTTTTAAATATGGATTGTATTTCTTCAGAATGGATAGCTAGAAATGCTTTAAAAGAATTAACAAGTGAGAAGGTTCAAAAAAGATTAAAAGATAATTGATATTTATTTTATTTTTAAAAAACATTATTTCTTCTTTAAAGAAGAATTTAAAAACAAAATATATATGTAAATAAAATAAAATATTTTTATATCTATTCTAATTGGACTTATCATTAGAATAATAAAATGAGGGATTTTAATGGGTGAAGAAGAACAATATCCTAGTTATGTAGGTATAAAATGTCCTAAATGTGGAAGTACAGAATATAAAGTGGTTGATGTTAAAAAATCAACATTGGAGAAAGCAGCATTGATTAGACAACATTCTTTTCGTGGTGTTAGAGCAAATCTGGCTGCAAGTGATGCTTGTGAAAATGATTTTGATTTAAAATTAATAGAGTTCAAGTGCCTTAACTGTAAGAAAAAATTTGATTCATATCCAAATATAGCTGGCTCTGATGAGATACTTGACGAACCATGTACAATTAAATTTATAAGACCTTCAAGTTTTCTTGGAAAAGCTCTTTTACAACAGGTCTTTTTAAAGGAATAAAAGTAGGATCAGTTCCAAATGATTCTGAATTTTCATTCAGCACAAAAACAAAATCAAATCATATATTTGTTCTTGATATAAATGGAACAGCATTTAAAGAAGGTAATTATAAGTTTATAGCAGAAAGTGGAGGATACATTGAACTTAAATTTAAAAGGAAATTTGTCTGATAATATATTGATATTTATTACCATTGGAATAATAAGTTGTTCCTAATCCAAAAGGCTTATCATTGATAGTAAATCCTTCATAAATTAATTCACCCTCTTTTCCAAAAAGTTTCATCCATTTTATTTTTTTTCTAAAATTATAATCGTTGTGATAATCCTTACTCATTTTATAAACACTTTAACTCATTTTTATTAAAACAAAATTTATTTATTAATTTAAGGTCTATTTTAAAAATATTTTTTTATTTAAGATTTACCTTAGATTATTAAAGTTTTCTTGTGCGTATTTGTAAAACTTAGATAATTCAAATCCATTTACAAAGATATGGCTAACTGTTGTGGATACAGTCATTTCATAATCTGCATTGACTTTTCCCCAGGTAATTAAAGGTTGTATTGCATTTCCCATAACTGTTGCATTGCTTATTGAATCAAAATCAATCCATGGAATACATGAAAAATTAGCAATATTTATTTCATCTCTTTTTAATGTGTCAACTGTAAATGCTTCGTCTATATTTTCTAATATATTATTCTTTTTTTCTACAACGTAATCATGCCATTTTAAAATATCATCAAATTTTTGAGGAGTTTCCACTCTCATTTCTTTAAAAGTAGTTTCTTCTTTATTCATTATTGGGCAAACACCATCTAGAGAAGAATATTCTATTGCTTTTCCATCTATAATTCTTCTTTTCATTTCAGGAATTTTATTTAATGAATTCATTAATGCTCCAAGAGACATTACAAAGAATGACAGATCTTCTTTTTTTGAATAATTCCACATTTCCGCTACATTAACTCTTGCAGAAATTGTATATCTTGAGGATAAAAAATTTATAAATGGATTGTTTTTTAAATCAAAATCAATTTCTTTCATTTTTAAACCTTAATAAAAAAAAAGTAATGTGGATATTATAATCAATAATATCCAGATACCAGTTTGACATATGGTATTTTACCTAAAATAACAACTATTATCCATGATACTATCATCAGCCCAGTGGATATTAGAAGTATTGATATTGCTGTCATGGTTCCTGTTAAGTGGACTCCTTTAAGAGTATGTTCTAGACAACCTCTTAGAATTAAAAGATGAACTAAATAAATACCATAACTTGCCCTTGATACTGATACAATAAATTTATTAACAATATCTTTTTCTAAGAATCTATCTATTGCACCGGATATGCCGGATGTAGATTCATAAGTATATTTAACAATTAAAAATACAGATGCTGCTTGTATGATTTGAGGGAAACTTAAACTTAATTTTGAAGTTAACATTAAGTTATCATAAAGATAGAAAGTTTCGTAATGTAGGATTTTAAAGGCAGTTACTGCTATAAATGCAATTAAACTAATGAGGATTATCTTTTTTGGAGACCATTTAAATTCTTTTCTGGATAAATAATAACCTAAAATTACATAAGACATAGGGCCTATAAAGAAGTTTAAATCAAGTGCAATATTTATTTCCATTTTCCAGCATATATGGTAAATAATGGATGCAATTAAAAACATTATAATAAAATAATCTAATTCTTTTTCTTTAACATTTTGTATAAATACATTAACAATAGGTATAGCCAAATATACACCTAATGCCATCCAACAATACCAATATCTGGATAAAGGTTGTTTTGGAGAGTATACTGATAATAATATACCTACTATTGTAAAGAATACAACAGGAAGAACAATCCTTACAGATTTTTTCTTTAAAAGATTAGATAATTCAATTTCTTTATTAAATGCTAAACATCCTGTAACCATTAAAAAAAGAGGTACACCAAATCTTACAACTTCTTTAAGTTCATGAAATTTAAGATGTAAAAGTTCTGTATTAGTCCATATTCCAGCTACATGTATTATTACAATGGAGAATATTGCAACAAATTTTAACATATCAATATATTTTATCCTATTCATAAGTATCAAATCTATATATTTTTTAAAAACATTTCAGTTATTAAAATAATTCTTTTATTCTAATTAATAATATTTTTATGTTTATTAATTAAAAAGCTTTATGATTAGATTTAGGAAAATTTCTTAGTTTCTTTTATTTGAATATAATTTAATCTAAAAAATTGCTGATTCAAAAAGTTTAAATGTGAAATTTTATAATTTTTTTTAGTTATTTATAATCATTTACGAAACTAATTTTATAAATTTATAAATAAACTATAACAAAGTTTTGTAAACTACTATAATAATTATTTTTAAACATAAATTCTTTTAATGCCTTTAATCTTATCAAAATTATTATCAAATGAAATAATTGTGTTTATATTGTTTTTCTCCATAGTTAACAATATTAAACAGTCAGAATAATTCATAGTGTATTTATAAGTTTCCATTAATTTTATTGCATTTAAATATTGGTCATTTTCAAGATAATAAATTTTATCTATATTTAATAGAAAATTGATGATTTCTGTTCTAACATTTCTATAATAATTCTTGTGAATTTTGTTTAATACTTCTGTTAATATAATATTATTAATCGCTTTTTTTTCGTTTATTATTTCGGGCATAAATTTAAGTAATTTAATAATTTTAGGATGATTATCATCTTTATCATTAAATAATCCTAATATAAAACTACTATCAATAAATATCATCAATTAACCTCTTTTATATGTTTCTTTTTTTAATTTAACACTATTTGTTCTGTAAGGGCTACTAACAATGCCTGTTACATCTTTAAAAATGTCTTTTCCATTAGGGTTATCCTTTTTTAATATAACAGGTTCTTCAGTTATAGGCTTATTTTCTTTTGCAGGATCATATTTTAGTAATTCAGGAATTTCAAAATCAATAGTATCTAAATGATTTTGAGTATTTATATTTAATTTTTTTTCTAATTCGAGGACATAATTTTTTGAAGCTATTTCATCTGCTTTCAGTCCATTTATCAAATAAGTAGTTACTAATTCA
>CAYQMW010000029.1:0-18662 GCA_964418715.1 uncultured Methanobrevibacter sp.
AATGGACTAGATGTCTCTCTGTCCACCACTAACACTAAAATCTATAGTGTAATTATCATACAAACTTATTTTTCTCATAATATTACTTTGTATATTTTAGTATAAACAATTTGACAATCAAATTAATTTTTTTTCACTTATAACTTATAACTTATAATTAATTTAATAATTACTAAAACATTAAAATCAATTCTTTTTTTAATTGGCTTTTAAAAAAACAGTTTATTTAATTCAATTTATAATTTTTAATTTTGGTAAAAAAAAACAAGTATATATTTAAAATCTTTAATTTTTTATTAGTTTTTAAAGATTTTAAATCATATTATAATAAATTTAATTTTTTAAAAATATTAATAATTAAAATTAATAATTAATTATTCCCTTTTAATTATTGGAATGGTTATAGAGCTTACATTAGTTACTTGTCCATCAGGATTTGTAACTTCATCAGTATGAGTTTTGATCTCACCAATTTCAGAGCCTGGTACAAATCTGTTTTTAACAATTTCTGCTACATCAACAGCTCTATTTATAGCTCTTCCACGAGCTCTTAAGTTAACTTCAGTTTTTCCTTCGTTCATTTGTGTTACTACTGCGAGTACGTAGTTCATTACTGGTTTGTTTCCGATAAATATATCTCTTTCTGTCATTATTTTCTCTCCTTTGTAGTAATTATTTTTTAAAATAAAAATTAAATAATAAAAATTATTATTTATTACTTAATTCTTTTTTAATCATTAAAAGTTTGTTAACTGAATTTAGTACTGCTTGTACACTTGCATGGATAATATCTTCATTAGCAGATCTTCCAGTTGCAACATTACCTTCACCATCTGATACCCTTACAAATACCTCACCAAGAGCATCGGTACCACCGTTAATTGCTTCAATATGGTATTGTTCAAGTTCAAACGAAGTTGTATCTTTAATTAATGATTCGATTGCATTTAATGCTGCATCAACAGGTCCAACACCAATTGCTGCTTTTTCTTTAAGTTCATTATTAATTATAAGTCTTACTGTTGCAGTTGGTGAAACACTGTCTCCACTAGTTACAGATAATCCTTTAATTTCAACAAATTTCTCTTCTAATGTATTCATTTCACTTAAAGCTATTGCTTTTAAGTCATCATCAGTAATTGATTTACCTTTATCACCTAATGATTTTACACGTTCTAAAACATCTTCTAATTGAGTTTCAGTTAAATCAATATTAAATTCTTCAAGTTTCCCTTCAATAGCATGTCCACCACTTTGTTTACCTAAAACAATTCTTCTAGTTTGACCAACCATTTCAGGTGAAATAGCCTCATAGGTATTAGCATTTTCCATAATTCCATGTACATGAATACCTGATTCATGTGCAAATGCATTTTTACCTACAATTGCTTTATTTTGTGATAAATTCATACCTGAAACTCTAGATACAAAGTCTGAAACATTATATATTTTAGTTGTATCAATATCCATAGGATGATTATATAATGAAATTAATGTCATTACTGTTTCTTCAAGTGATGCATTTCCTGCACGCTCTCCAATACCATTAACTGTTCCATGGAACTGATCTGCACCAGCTTCAATTCCCATTATTGTATTTGCAACAGCAAGACCAAAGTCATTATGGAAATGAGTACTTAAAGGGACTTTAAGTTCTTGTTTTAAATCATAAATTAAGGATTTAGCATCCATTGGAGTAAGAATACCTACTGTATCTGGAACATTAATCATATTTACTCCAGCATCTTCAACTGCTTTATAAACATCTACAAGGAAATCCCACTCGGTTCTTGTAGCGTCTTCTGCTGAAAATTCAACTGTAAGACCATGATCTTTAGAGTATTCAATGATTTTCACTGCATTTTCTCTTACTTCATCTCTTGACATTTTTAGTTTATAGTCTCTGTGAAGTGGACTTGTTCCAATAAATGTGTGAACATATTCTAAATCACAATCTAGTACAGCATCAACATCTTTTTCAACTGCACGTGCTAAACCGCAAATTGTACTATCCAATCCTAATGCTTTAACTCTTTTTGCTGTCTCTCTTTCTCCTTCTGATGATATTGGAAAACCAACTTCCATT
The DNA here is from genome assembly GCA_964418715.1 of uncultured Methanobrevibacter sp. GTDB lineage: Archaea > Methanobacteriota > Methanobacteria > Methanobacteriales > Methanobacteriaceae > Methanarmilla. The sequence continues at coordinate 2,087 of CAYQMW010000029.1, forward strand.
TTATCTACACCAAGAATGTCTAAGTTTTCAGCGATTTCGATTTTCTCATCAACTGTTAAAGCAACACCTGGGGATTGTTCTCCATCACGCAAAGTAGTATCGAAGACAGTAATTTTTTCTGGTAAATTTCTATATAGTTCGTTCATTTCGTAAACTGGTTCTCTCATTTTTTTCCTCCGATATACATTTTTTTTAGTACAATTTGTTTTTAATTTATACTACTATAATATAGATTTTAATATTATATAACATTATTATTTTTTTATATATTCTAATTTTTTTTATCATTTTTTACATTAATTATTTTTAAAAATAGATTATAATCAATTTATTTTTTTTTTTTTTTTTTTTAGATATGATTATTTATTCTAAACTTTAATCATAATTTTTTAATATATTTTTGATATAAGAACTTTGATAATTTAATATTAGATGTTCCACTACCCATTGCTTTTGTTTTTCTCATTTTTACAGCCTTAAGTACACTATCTATATCCATCTCACAATCAATTTCTGTATAACAATCCATTATAAAATCAATCATGTGAGCATCACTTGAACCTATCTCTGCTATTTTCTTTTTTTTAGCTAATTTTTTTCCTTTACTGTTACTATATCCTAATATATATCTAGCATTTTTACTTTCTACACCATCAATCTTTAAATCTGTATTTTTATATTTACAGAATAATCCATGTCTATAGTAACAATATGGGTGTGCTACTATTGCAAGGCCTCCATGGGAGTGAATCTCATCTACTGTTTCTTCGGGGGACAGTCCCTTTTTTATTAACTCTTCTACACCTAAACCTAAAATATGTCCCATTGAACTACTTATTTCTATTGATGGTACAACAAGTATATCATCATCATTTTTAGTTTCTTTTATAGCTATTTTTGCACCTTCAACTGTATTATGGTCACTAATTGCTATTATATTTAAACCTAAACTTTTAGATTTTTTTATAATCTCTTGGGGACTATTCATAGCATCTCCTGAATAATTACTATGTATATGAGGGTCTAAATATAATTTATTTTTCTTTTCCATAATATCATACCTTACTTATAACTTATAAGTTATTTTTTATAATTTATTTTTATTATCAATATTATATTCTAGTGCTTTAATAAGTCCAACAGTTCCAGTCATCATTACATCTCCTCCAGGTGTTGCATGATGATAATCTAAATCAGTTTTTTCAATTATTTCTCTTCTTGGACCTGCAACAATAACTTTTTCTATTTTTTCAATTGGGTTTATAATATATGCACCATGGCCATGATCATTGTAAATTTCTTCATTTGTTAATGTCCCATCTGCTAATTTTTTAATATATTTTTCTAATGATTCTTTTGTTAAGTTACTTGTATGATGTTCAAATACACCCTGAATCTTACCATCTTCTATAGATGCTGCTGTAGTGTGGCCATTACCTATATCTATTACTATATAGCTATTTAAGTTCTCTACTACTTTATCATAGCACATTCCACAAATTGATGCAAATTTAGCATCCATTATAAGAGGAGTATTTTTTATCTCTAGTGTTGTTTTATTTTTAAGTGTATTTTCAATTGATTTCATACGTGAATAATATTCTGGTACATTTCCAATAAATCCAAATTCTTCAGCGTGTAGTGGTTTTGTTAATTTTTCTTTTATTTTTTCAAATCTAAAATCTCTATCTCCCATATTTTCATTAAATCCATGATCTTGAACTGCAACAGCAATATAGTCAAAATCATAATCTAGATCATATTCTCTAATGAATCCTGATAATTTGTCTATATCTATATCTTGAAGTCTTATTTTTGTATAATTTGAATAATCATTAGTATTTCCTTTATAAGCTATTTCTATGCCATATGACTCAACTTGTTTTAGGTTATCCCTTATTGTTTTTCCACATAACTCTTCCATTACAACTTTATATCCTTTATCCATATGTTCGATTATTCTATTTTTTAATTTTCCACCTCCCATAATCTCTCCTTCAAAATATATATCGTTATTTGTTCTTTGGATTTTTTGAGCAATTAATAAATGGGGAGATGGTAAAACTAATTTAATTGAATTTTCTATTTCTTTTTCACTATCATAATAGATTATATCTTGTGTTCCTGTTCCTATATCTATTGCTAATATTTTCATCATTTCACCATCAATTTTATTTTTTTATTATTCTTTATAAGAATTTCTTAATATTTAAAATATTCTAGAATTAATTATTTTTTTTATTTTTATTAAGTTTAACAAATTTAATTTTTCAAATATTTTGTTATAAGTTATAAGTTATAACTTATAAATTAAACTTTCTAACGTATTATTTATAAGGTATAAATTACAATATATAAGTAATAAGTTAAACTTAATAACTTACAATATATAACTAATAAGTTAAAATTGATAAGTTAAAAAATTTAAGTGATAATTTATAAGTTTTAATTTTTTACTTATAATTTAAAATTTATAAGTTTTAATAAAAAATTAGATATTAAAATTAGTTTAACTATTAAAAAAATTATTATATTTAATTATTTTTAAGTTCAATTTAATTAATTATGGAGTTAATTTAATGGGAGAAATAATTGCAATTATGAATCAAAAAGGAGGTTGTGGAAAAACTACAACTGTTGTAAACCTTTCAACATCACTGGCAGTTATGGGAAAAGCTGTTCTTATTGTTGATATGGATCCTCAGGCTAATGCAACTACTAGTTTTGGTATTGATAAAACAAAACTTAAATATACAGTTTATTCAGCTATTAGTGGAGATGTTTCTATTAAAAAAGCAACTTTCCCTACATTTATTCAAAATTTATTCATTGTACCAAGTAATATTTCCCTAAGTGGAGTAGGTGTAGAATTAAGTAAATTGGAAAATTATCATATAATTTTAAAGGAATTGCTAGATGATGTTAAAGATTTATTTGATTATATCTTAATTGACCTTCCACCATCTCTTGGAATTATTACAATTAATGGATTAGTTTCAGCTGATAGTGTAATTATACCTATTCAAGCTGAATATTATGCATTGGAAGGAGTTGCAGATTTAATAAATACTATAGATTTGGTTGAATCAAGACTGAAAAGTCCAACACCAATTAAAGGTATTTTACTAACCCTTTATGATACAAGGACAAGATTAAGTAGAGATGTATATCGTGAACTTAAAAAATATTTTGAAGGTAAAGAAAGATTATTTAAAACGGTTATTCCAAGAAATATACGCTTAGCAGAAGCACCAAGTCATGGAAAACCATGTATTGTTTATGATCAGGAAAGTAATGGGACTATAGCTTACTTAAAATTAGCACAAGAGATTTTGGATATGGAGAATAAGGAGGTAGAAGATGTCTAAAAATAAGAATTCTGGATTAGGTAGAGGTTTGGATTCATTAATTCCTACTGATTATTATAATGAAGATTTCGATGCAAATTCTGCTAAATCTTTAGAAGACATGTTAAAAGAAAAAACAACTGATGATACTACAAATCAAGTTGAAGATATTGAAGAATCTAAAGTTGAGGATGAATCTGTAGAAGATGCACAAGAAGAAATTCAAGAAACTAGTAAAGATTCAAAAGATGAAGAAGTAGAAGAAGAAATCGAAGAGGAAGAAGAACAAGAGGATGAAGAAGAAATTGTCCAAGATCCATTAGTTAAAAAGAATGTTCAGGAAGTAATGGAAATTGTTCATAAAAATCCTAGAATAACTCTTTGGTCTGTTCATTCTTCAGCTGTTTTTAGATATTTAAGAAAAACTCAACCTGAATTTAGTATCAGTAATGAAGCTTCCAGTCTTATTGATGAAGCTGTTTCTCAAAAATATCCAGAAATTTGGAAATTATTCGAAGATGAAATTTAATTAATTTTAATTTAAATTTTATCTCTAACTCTTTTTTTTAAAATTAGCATTTTTATTTTTATTATATTATTTTTTTTAAACAGATTTTTTTCTATTTTTATTATTTCACTCTTTTTTTATTAAAATCAGGTATTTATCACTTAATTTAATTTAATTATATATTTATCCAAATTAAGGTTCTTTTATCAACTAAAAACTATCTAATGCTGCTTGATAGTTTCCTTTTAATTTTATATATGGCTCAGCCCTTGATGTTACAACACCTGTCTTTTTTAAATCATTAATATTATTAAACGGTTTTTTACTTCTTATATCAATTATACGTCTTGCAGATTTAAGTCCAATACCTGGAACTCTAATCAAGTCATGAAAATTAGCACTGTTTATCTCTAGTGGAAATATATCCATTTTACTTGCAGCTAGAATTTTAGGATCTTCTGTTAGTGAAATATTATTCTCCTCATCAAAAACAAGTTCTTTGGCCTTAAACTTATAGTCATTAAGTAGAGCATCTGCATGATATAGCTGATTTGTTCTTTGAGGATTACAGTCACACCTACTTTCCAGAGAGGTATCTTCCATTGCAATAAATGGTGAAAAGTAGGTTCTCTTAAGATAGGTTTTTTTATAGATTTTCTCCATTCGATTTAGTATTTCTAAATCACTTTCATCATTTGCACCTACTATAAGCTGTGTTGTAGGTCCTGATGGAGAAAGTGTTCTATCTCTTTTATAAAGTGAATTAATCCAGGAAAGTCTTTTTAAGATGTCTTTATTATAGTCTTTTGTTGAAGCTATTTGAGAGAGACCATCACTTGATGCAGCTTCTATATTTATACTTACTCTATCTGCAAGTTCCATAGATCTTTTAATTGCATCTTTACTTGCACCGGGTATGATTTTAAGATGTATATAATCTTCATATCCATAGGTCTTTCTTAAGATATTACAGGTTTCAATAAGTCTTTCCATAGTATTGTCTATTGTATCACTTACACCACTACTTAAAAACAGGCCGTTAACATAACCTGAAGTGTAATATCTGATAAATACCTTTGCAATCTCTTCTGGACTAAGTTCAAGTCTTGTAAAATCTCTTTGGCACTGATTTAGACAATATTTACAATCATTTTTACATTTATTTGTCATTAATGTTTTAAATAATGGTATTGTACAGCCGTCTTTTCCTGTTGCAGGATAAATACCAGGTAAATTTACATCTGATATTCTGCTACGGTTTTGTGAATCACATAAATCAAATTGTGCACTGTCAGATAAGACTTTTGTTTTATTTAAATTATCCATAATATCAATATTTCTTGATTTTTCATCAATTATGCTCATATAATACATAAAAGATAATAAAAGCTTAATATATTTTTATTTACTTATATAATTATTTATTTAATTGCTAATATTTATTTTTTAATATTTTTTAAATAATTTTCTAAAATTAACTATTAATTAGCAATTTTATTAACTTAATTATTATTTTAATTAATAATTAATTAGATTAGATTTTTTTAAAAAACTTTTAATAATATTATTAATAGTACTTTATATATGAATATAGTATTAGCTGGAACTGGAAGTGCTGTTGGAAAAACCACAATTTCAACTGGAATAATGGGTGCACTTTCTAAGGAAAAAAACGTACAGGCATTTAAAGTAGGACCTGATTTTATAGATCCTTCTTATCACAGTCTTGCAACTGGAAATGTAAGTAGAAATTTAGATTCTTTTTTTATGAATGATTACCAAATAAACAAATGTTATAAACGTGGTCTTGATATATCAAAATCTAAATATGGTATTATTGAAGGTGTAAGAGGTTTATATGAAGGGATTGGCCCAACTGGAAATGTTGGAAACACTGCTTCAATTGCAAAATCATTAAATGCTCCTGTAGTATTAATTATTGATTCAAGAAGTTTAGTTAAAAGTGCTGCTGCACTTGTTTTAGGATTTAAATCACTGGATAGAGATGTTAATATTCAGGGTGTAATTTTAAATAAGGTTAAAGGTAAAAAACATTATCTTAAAACTAAGGAAGCTATTGAATCATTAACTGACACTAAGGTTATTGGAGGTATTCCAAGAAATGAGGATATTGAAGTCCTTCAACGTCATTTAGGTTTAGTTCCAGCACTTGAAAGGGAAAATATTAAAAACAATATAGATAAATGGGTTGAAGTTGTTGAAAAATACATTGATTTAGATGCACTTATATCAATTATGAAAGAATATTCTAATGATTCTAATAAGGCTATTAACAGCCGTATTAATGAAAATGAGTATAAACCAAGTATTGCTTTAGATGAAGAGTATAGAAAAGACGATTCTTTTGAGTTGTGGAAAACCTCAAACAAACACCATTTAAAAATTGGAGTTGCAAAAGATGAAGTCTTCTCATTCTATTATCATGAAAATCTTGAAGCACTTCAAGACAATAATGCTAAAATCATAGAATTTAGTCCATATAAAGATGAAGAAATTCCAGATGTTGATGGTTTATATATTGGTGGAGGATATCCTGAATTATTTACAAAAGAATTAGAAGCTAATAGTTCTATGAGAAAATCTATTTATGAATTTTATAAAAATGATGGATTTATTTATGGTGAATGTGGAGGACTAATCTATTTAAGTAATTCTATTGACGGATGTAAAATGTGTGAAGTTTTACCATACTCTTCCAAGATGAATAAACGTGTTCAAGGCCTGTCATATACAATTGCAAAATCAAAACAAGATAATATTATATCAAATAAAGATGAAGTATTCAGAGGCCATGAATTCCATTATACTTCTATTAACACTGATAAGGATGCTAAATTTGCATTAGATGTTTTAAGAGGAAGAGGTATAAGGGATAACTTAGATGGTTTAATGAGTAAAAATACTCTTGCAAGTTATATTCACATTCATGCTTGCTCACATCCAAACTTTGCATATAATTTTACACGAAATATTTGTGAAAGTTAAATAAACTAAAATTATTAAAGTTAGTATTATTATTTAAAATGTAGAAAATTAAGGTAATAAATATGAATTTAGATAAAATAAAGGATATTGATTTGTTTAATCCATATATATTAATTTTTATTATGGTATTATTTGTTTTAATCTCAATACCTATTCATTTTACTAGTAAATTACTTCCAAATCCTTCTAATCAGCTATTTTTATATATTTTCATTGGATTTTTATTTTATTTCTTTGGGATTATATTTTCTAAATTTCTATTTAATAAAACTAATTTAATGAAAAAACTTGAACTTTTACAATCACATACACATATAGAAAAGTCAAACACTGAAAAAATTCATAGCTTTAAATTATATTTAAAAGAGCTTCCATTATTTGGTAGGTATTCAAAATTAGAATTAATTCTTTTGTTGTTAATTTTATTTAGTTTACTTTTACAAGTTATCAATTTTTACTTCCTTGGTGGTATACCATTATTCAGTGGTATGCTTAAAGCCAAAGCTGCAGGTAAGTTATGGTTTATATCATTTATAATATTCTTGCCATCAATTAATATTTTACTTGGAAAGTTTAACCGTAAAACTCATTATCTTTTATTATTTGTTGGTATAATTTTATTTGCACTTACAGGTTATAGAACAACACCTATTGCAATTTTCTTAAGTAGCTTTATAACTTTATATTATACCCGTAAAATACCAACAAAGTATATTATATTGTTTTTAGCTCTTATTAGTATTTTACTTATTTGTGTTGGTTTTATTGCTGTTAAATCTATTGAATGGCAACAATGGACCTTAAACCCAATAGAACTTATATCCTATAGAGCTGGATTTACCTTAAATATTCTTGATAAAGTAACCAATATTCAAGGTGCAACTGGAGGAGATTTGTTTTATTCTACATTAACCGGATATTTTACCCATGTAGATCCACGTGTACTTGTTGGTGAGGTGGTTTTATCTAGAAGTACATCTATAACCTCTACAATTTTAGGGCCTGCACTTTTAGATTTTGGAATTAGTGGAATGATTATTCAAATGTTTTTTATTGGATTTATTCTTAAAACTTTACATATTATTCAATCATATAAACATGAGATTTCCACAGCTTTCTATGGAATTACACTTGCTCAATGTATAATTTGGATAGAAACAGGACCAACAGATATTGTTATATGGATTTTTTATCTATTGGCTATTTTAGTAATCATATATTCACTCATTAAACTTAGAGAAATTAATAATTAATTTTTTTATTTTAATTTTTATTTTAATCTTAATAATATAAATATTAGATAAACTTAAAATATTTATATTCAATAATTATTTTTCTTAATTTGGCTGTGTAAAAATGAAAAATTCAGATAAATCAGATTTAAAAAAGAATGATCCTACTCTTCATCCGTTTCTACAAGAATTAGGTATGACTCCTGAGGAGTTTGAAGAGGAGTATGGCATATCATTTGCAGAATTTGATGATGATGTTGATTTATCTACACATGAATTATTAGAAGAATTAGACTTGTTAGATGATGATCCAAATTCTAAAAACATATCCAATTTAAGAAAACCTCATAAAAAAACAGCTAATACTAATTCTAATGGTTCTAATATTGATGATGATTATCCTAATGGTGGAAAAACTCATTTTTCCCTTAGTGAAGCTAATAAAAAATTAGAAAATTCTATTACAAATTCTAATAATAAGTATATTAGTCAAATTAGAGATAGTGAAGACGAATCTATTAGTGATGGTATTCATAATGTCCGTACTTTTTTTGATGAAAACAGGTTTACAAAAGTTGCAGACAGAGAAATAGACCAAATAAGAACTATTGCTGTAGCATGTGAAATTGCACCTGCTAAAACAATTATACCAGTATTAAAACTTTTAAGAAAACTTGAAGCTGAAGAGAAATTAAACTGGAAGAAAACAAGAATAATAGGACTTGTTCATGGAGAAGGGGCTGAACAGTTAATTAAGCCATACTGTGATGATATATTTTACATTGGTCAAGGTAGACGAGCAAATCAGTCAAACAATTCAAAATTAAATCTTTTCAGACTTATAATTAAAGACACTTACAAAGCAACACTTGCTATGATGGGAGAACAGATTGATCTTCTTGTTACATGTGGTAATGCAGGAGATGTTAGAAAAACCATATCTGCTGCAAGATTACTTAGAACACCTGTTTTACATATTGAACAAGACATATACAATCCAATTGAGTTAATATCTCATGCTAATCTTATAACAACTCCAACAAAAGATTATGAATTTTACCTTAAAATCCAATATGGTCTTAAAAATGTTGTAAATATTGCAGGATATCCTCAGGCATCTTATGTTGATAGTGTACTTAAATCTGATAAGATAATCAAAAAAGAAGATATTGTAAAGGAATATGGTTTTGACCATTATATTTTAGTTGTTTTAGGTGGGGACTTGAAAATAAATGATTTAAAAGATTTAATTCCAGTTGTTGATGGTTTTGATTACCCGACCCTTATTGCTCCTTATAGATTTGATAAGAAAATGATTGAAGATTTATCTAAATCTGAAAAGGTAAAAGTTTTAGATAATTATGTAGATGTTTTATCTCTTGCATATCACTGTGACGCACTAATCTTTGGTGCAGGTATGGGTATGACAATTGAAGCAGGAGTATTAAAGGTTCCTTCCATTAAATTGTATGGTTTCCATCCATTCCACAGTAGTATTAACCTTGCAAAAGATTTGAATATTCCAATAGTTCAAATTTATGATATTCCTAGGGCTTTAAGAAAATTATATCCTCCTACTGGAGATTTAGTAGCTGATGGAGAATTTGCAGCATATAATATTCTTAATTTAATTAATAACTTTGATTATTCTCTTAAAAAAGGAAATCTTAAATCAACCTTTAAAATATGGAGAGCAAGATCCAAGTTTAGAAAAGGTAAAGGTTAAAATATTATCATATTTTTTCATATTTAATTTTTATTAAATATATTCAATTTTATTAAAGATGGTTTAATCACTTTATTTTTATTTTATTTTAATTATACTTTTTTATTTTTCTCAAATATTCATATTCACATGTTTATTTATTAATTATTTCTATTTTACTTGTTTTTATCTCTGATATTTTTACAAAAACTCAGTTTATTATATATAAATTTTTTGGTTTATTTATAATCAAAAATACTTAATAAGTAACTTAATAAACTTATATATGTGATATTATGGTTGTTAAAATCGGTATTATAAAAAGTGGAAATATTGGTGCTTCACCAGTATTAGAACTCTTACTTGACGAAAGAGCAGACAGACCTAACATAGATGTTAGAGTATTCACTTCTGGTGCTAAAATGAATCCAGAACAAGTTGAAGACGTAGTCCCTAAAGTAGCAGACTTTGATCCTGACTTCTGTATCTTCACTAGTCCTAACCCAACTGCACCAGGTCCTGCAAAAGCAAGAGAAATGTTATCTGCTATGGACGTTCCTGCATTCATCATTGGTGATGCTCCAGGTAAACGTGCAAAAGATGAAATGGATGAACAAGGTATTGGATACATCATTGTTGAAGCTGATCCTATGATTGGTGCAAGAAGAGAATGGTTAGACCCTACTGAAATGTCTTCATTCAACGCTGATGTTATTAAAGTATTAGCTGCAACTGGTGCTTACAGATTAATCCAAAATACTGTCGATGCTGTAATTGCTCAAGTTGAAGCTGGTGAAGAAGTAGAATTACCTAAAATAGTCATCAACGCACAAAAAGCTGTTGACGCTGCTGGATTTGCAAACCCATATGCAAAAGCAAAAGCTTACGCTGCTTATGAAATTTGTGCTAAAGTAGCAGATATTGATATGAAAGGTTGTTTCATGATGAAAAATTATGAAGAATACTTACCTGTTGTAGCTGCTGCTCACGAAATGGCTTCCACTGCTGCTAACTTAGCTGTTGAAGCAAGAGAAATTGAAAAATCCAACGATACCGTATGCAGAACTCCTCACATGGGTGACGGTTCTACCGGTGCTAAAGTTGAATTAATTTCTAAACCTGAATAGATTTATTTTATTAATTTAGATTAAGTAGTTTTTTAAAAACTACTTAGTTCTTTTTCTTTACTTTTTTTTACAGATTTTACCTGTTTTTAGACATTTTTATCTTATTTTTAGATTTATTATTTAGCTATTTTTCAAGATTTTTAATATTTTATCTTTTTATATCTAAAAATAAGTTATTTGTATACCATTAATGAATAGATTACAAAATAAATTACAAAATAAATTACAAAATAAATTACAAATCAATTAATAAAATAAATTTATAGAATAAATAAAGAGTTAACAATAAAATAACAAGAAAATAAGAAAAAATTATATTATATTACTAATAATTAAAAATTAAAAATAAAAAAAGTTTTTTTATAAAACACCTTTTGTACTAGGTATTTTATTGTGTTCTATTTTACATGCTTCAAGCATGGTTTTTGCAAAAGCTTTAAAAAGTGCTTCTGATTTGTGGTGATCATTTGAACCAAATGCCTTACCATAGAAGTTTATTTTAGCTGCATTTGCAAAGGATTCAAAAAAGTGTAATATATTATCACTAGTCAAATCACCAATCTTCTCATTTTTAAAACTTATATCTAAATTACAGTAGCTACGACCACTAATATCAATTGCTACTGTTGCAAGTGAATCATCCATTGGTACAGTTGCATCAGCCATTCTTTTAATTCCTTTTTTATCACCGATTGCTTGAAGGAAGCATTCACCAAATAATATTCCAATATCTTCTACTGTGTGGTGGTCATCAACTTCAATATCTCCACTTGCTTTAATGTTTAAATCCATAAAACTGTGTTTTGAGAAGGATTCTAACATGTGATTTAAGAAATTTATACCTGTGTCGATATTATAATTTCCTTCTCCATCAATATTTAATTCAAGTTCAATATTTGTCTCTTTGGTTTTTCTAGAATTTTTTACTTTTCTTTCCATTATATCACCAGATATAATTATTTAAACATTTTAAATTATTATTTTATTATTATTAAACATTTTAAATTATTTTTAAATATTTTAAGTTTTATTAATAATATTTTTTAATTATTTTATTATATAATGTTAATAATCATTATAGGCAGTTTTTTGATATTTTGTATCTATCCATGGTCTATTAATAGTAATAGCGTCTTTATTACATTTCATTTGGCATAACATACAAGCGTGGCAAAATTGAAGGTTAGATACATGTGCTAATTTATTGCTTATTTTCCAGATTTTTTCACCTTTAGCACATACTTCTTTACATTTTCCGCATCCATTGCATCTATTTTCATCTATGATTATTTCAATTATATAAACACCCTCTAATTAAAATATTAATTTTCAGGATTAAATTACCCTTATAATATTAATTTATAGTAATATATTAACTATTTTTATTAAGTATTAACTATTATTATTAACTATTATTGATTATAATAATTATATTTTTAATGTTGCAATTGATACTGCTTTAAATCCAATGTAAACAGGTTTTCCAATTGATAGTTTTAAGTCTTTAGATGCAGATAAGGTTATATCAGCACAAATATTTATTCCATCAACATCTACAACAAGTCTAATCATTTCATTGACTAGTTTCATTTCAATTATTTTACCTTTTAAAACGTTACGTATACTTGATTCTTGAGGTTTTAACATTACAATAATATTATCATAACTTATAAGTGCAATAATACGGTCTCCAACTTCATAATCTTCATTAAGAGGTAATGTCATTGTGGTATTATTCATCTGTATTTTCATAACTCCTCTATTCTGGTTAATCTCAAGAATAACTCCTTCAATTTCATTTACTTCTCTGTGAAGATTCATTATAGCATTAATTTTTTTACACTCTTTTAAAATTGCTTTACCTTCTTCTGTTAAGGTGGTACTACCTCCACCACCACTTCCTCCTTTTGAAGTGTTTACAATAGCAATATCTAGGCCTTGTTCAATTTTATCAATATAATTAAGTGCAGTTCTATATGAAACATTTGTTAATTTTGCTGCTTCTGTAATAGAACCTGAGGAATTAATATTTTTTAGGAGATTAAACTTTTTCTCATCTAATAAAAAGCTATTTCCATCAATATTGATTTTATATTCCACACCTGCTGTAACTTCAGTCATTATATTACCTACCAAATATTATCTAAAATTATTATGTTTTTTTATTTATAAAGTATTATCATTAAATAGTATTTTTTTTATTCTTTTTAAGTATTTTTATTTAATGACTTCTTTTTTATAATTAATTTTAATTTAAATAATTTAATTTTGGCTAATTAAAATAATTAAATATTTAAAAATACATTTATCTTAATTTTATACAATAAAATAAAGTTTTTAAAAAATAGTTTTAAAAAAATATAAATTAATTTTTATACTCTTTTTTCAATTAATCTGACTATTTTCATGTAAATTCCTTTAACTGGCCCGATTTTACCTTGAAAACCTTTAAGTGTTTTTACATCATATTCGTCAAATACTTTAAGTAAGATTAAACATGCAAAGTATATTACTGGACTTATAAATAGTCCTATAACTAATCCTATTGGAGTGGATGGAAGAATAAATATTACTGCTCCCATAATTAATGATGCAAGTATAATATTAAATATCTTCATCTTTGGAATATTGGCCCCTGTCTTTTTAAGAGTATAGAAAATAGTTGGAATTGTTAATATGATTGTTGAGACGGTTGTTGCTATTGCACCACCTACAATACCCATTTGTTGAATGAAAAACCAGTTTAGGACAATATTTAATAGAGATCCTAAAAGTAAAATATACATAGTTATTTTTGGATAACCTATTCCCTGAACTATTCCGGTTGAAACACCATAAATAGAATAAAATGTCATTCCAATTACAAGTATTGCTAGGGCAGTTGCACCAGCAGTATATTCTGCATTAGTAAAGTATACAACCCTCATTATAGGATGTGCAAATACTGAAATAAATACACATAATGGTACTGTTAATAGAAGTGAATACTCGTAGGATTTAAAGACATATCTATCTAATTGCTCTTTGTTTTTTGTACTGTATGCAGCTGATGCTGCAGGTAAAATTGTAGTTGCAATTGATATGGATATGGTTAAAGGAAGTCTTGCAATAGGGTCTGCTGCTGTAAAATATCCGATTAAATTATCAGCTAAAAATATTCCCATAATAAATGTTGAAATACTGAATATAATCATTTCAGCAAGTGCTGTAACTGTAACAGGTATAGAGAAAAATATTAATTGTTTTGCAAGTTTTAACTCATCACGTCTTGTAAAATGGAAATTTGCATCCTTATTCTTTTTAATGTATTTTCCCATATATCTTTTATAGATAAATACTCCTGTACTTGCACTTGATATAAATCCTACTACACTTCCAAGTACTGCTCCTGTAGCTTGAAGGCCTATAAGTACAAATCCGGTTGCACATAAAATCATAAATACCTGTTCAACAGCTCTTGTTGCAACAATATATTCCATTTTATATACTCCCTGGAATGCACCTCTGTATGCACCAACAATTACACTAAAAGGAGTTATAAGACCTACTGCCTGAAGTGGCAGTAATGCATTAGGATTTTTAAATACAACATTTGCAAGATATGGTCCTACAAAGAAGACCATTATAAATCCCATAAACAGACCTAGAAAGATCATTATTTTTATAGCTGTTAATACGGTTTGGCGTGCCATATCCTCTTCTTCTAGAGCATTATATTGGGATACATATTTTGCTATTGCAGGTGGAAGGCCTCCAGCTGCAAGAATCTGGAAGATTCCTTGAAATGGAAGTGTTAATCCTAAAATACCATACATTGCAGGACCAAGTAAGCTTGCCATTAAAAATCGGTATACATATCCTCCTACACGGAATATAATATTTCCAATAAGGATAAAAAAACTACCTTTAGCCAGTCTTGAATCACTCATATTAACACCTATTTATAAAAAGTAAATTAGTTTATTATTTTATATTTAGTTAATTTATTTAAAATAATTACTTATTATTAGAATTTAGATTTTCTTATTTTAATCTATTAATCTAGTATTTTAATTACTAATTTCCACTAAATTATTATCAGATTATCACTAAATTTATTATTAAATTTCACTAATTATTTATTTAATAAGTAAAATTATAAATATCTATATAAAAGAAGTAGAACATATATTATAATAGATATTAGAATTTTTAACTATTGGTGTAATCATGAAACAATCTAAAGGTATTGTAAAAAAATATTCAAGAGAATATACAAGGACTCTTAAAAATGGGCAGCGTAAAAAATACACTACAGAACAAGTTCAAATTACCATACCTAAACAAGATAATGTTTTTGAAAATAATGAAGAAGTATTGATTATACCTTATACTGATGAGATTAATCTTAATCAAGAAAATACTAGTTTAAAAGAAGATTACGATAATTTAGTTAAGGAAAATAATTTACTTAAAGAAAAATTAGCTAAATATGAAGGTCAATCTCACTTTTCCAATGATTATAAAGATGACAGTATCTTTAAATTACAAGAAGAATATATTGATTTAACTAAAAGATATGAAGAACTTCAGATGGAATTGTTTTCAGTTAAATCAGATCAAATTAATAATGAATATATAATAAAAAGATTGAAGAATTTTATTTTAAATCAGGACTACTAGGTATTTTTATAATTTTTTAGTCCATTTGTCTATAACCACGTTCTTTATTTTGATAGTGGTTAACTTCCTCATCATAATTAGGGTTCCAACGTTTTAAATTTGGTAGGAAGTACATTAATAATCCTGTTGCATCTTCTTCTCTTAAATCGGGATTTTTGTCCATCATTTCTTTTGCTTTTTTTACTAACATATCTTGAACAGTTAAATCTGGTTCTGTAAATTCTCCATTTTGATAGCAGTCACTACAATAATATTCGTTTTTTGAACCATCTTTATTTGTTCCTAATTCATCTCCTCTACTCATAGGTTTTCCACATGAATTACAAAATCCCATATAATCACCTAATTTTAAATAATTATTGTTTAAGTTGTAAAAATAGTTTAAAATAATAAAATTAGTTTTAAAAAAGTAATAAAAAAAATAAAGTTAAATAGTGAATTCACTATTTAAATTTTTTCGTCTTCGTCGAGAGCAAGTCTCATATTATCTGGGTCTACTGGGAAGTGTGCTAAGAAATCATCAGCAGCTCTTCTTGGATCTTTGGAACCAATAATGTATCTTCCAGCAATAATAATGTCTGCTCCTTTACTAGTAGCTTCTTCAACTTTTTCAGGTGTAATTCCACCAGCAACAGCAACTAAACCGTTTTCACCTAAGATTTCTTTAATTGCTTTAATATTACCCCATTCGGTCATATTACTTGTATCTTCACCTTTTTCAGCTAATGTAGTTTCTAAATCTACATTTCTGTGGAGTAATACAATATTTGGTTTTAATTCAGGTTTGATTGCATCAAGTTTTTCAGTGAAGTCTTTAACATTCATCATATCTAAGATTGAGTAGATACCTTGTTTTTGAGCTTCGTGAATTGCTTTTTCAATAGATTCAACAGTTCCGAGACCGGAGATTGCTACTGCATCTGCAGTTTCATCTGCTGCCATTTTAACTTCTACTCTTCCAACATCTAATGTTTTTAAATCAGCAATAA
>CAYQMW010000030.1:0-18070 GCA_964418715.1 uncultured Methanobrevibacter sp.
TATAATATTTTTATTTAAGTAAATTCAAAATAAGTATGTAAAAAATTTTAATTGTAAACTTAAATTTAAAATTTTATTTAATAATTATTTGGTGAGTAGATGAAGACTAAAATAGAAAACGGTTTTAAATTATCAATTCCATTAAAATTTAGAGAAGAATTGGATATTAAAGAAGATAATTTTGTAAATTGGTCAATTGAAGATGGAAAAATAGTTCTTGAATTTATTGAAGACGACACTATGGACATGGGAAAAATAATGGCAAGCCAACCATGGGACGCTAATAATCCTGATAAGGACTAATCTTTAACTTCTTTTAATTATTTTATTTATTTTTTATTATTCATTATCTTATTTTTTCATAATATAGTTTTATATCTTTTTTTTACAGTTTAGAGAAGTCCACTATTATTTATACTATTTCCACTCTTTTTATATCCTTTTTTCAAACTACAATCAATATAAATATTAAGTAAACTAAAATTAATTTTATGATTGGAAATGAGTGGGATGAATTATTAAAGGATGAATTTAATAAGAAGTATTTTAAAAAGATTATGGATTTTATTGATTTAGAATACAATACAAAAACAATTTATCCTCCATATGAAGATATTTTTAATGCATTTAAATTAACAACACCGGAGTGTGTAAAAGTTGTTATTTTAGGCCAGGACCCTTATCATGAAGAAGGTCAGGCACATGGTCTTGCTTTTTCAACTCCAGAAGGTCATACAATTCCTCGCTCACTTAAAAACATCTTTAAGGAAATCAACAATGAGTATGGCTATGATATTCCAGATTCAGGTTGTCTTGAACCTTGGGCTCTCGAGGGTGTATTTTTACTTAACACAGTTTTAACGGTAGAGGAAGGTAAGGCCAATTCTCACAGTAAATGTGGTTGGAAAATATTTACTGACAATGTTATTAAAGTTTTAAATAAACAGAATCAGCCTATTGTTTTTATGCTTTGGGGAAAACAGGCTGAGGAGAAAAAGCATCTACTTAACAATCCTAATCATCTGGTTTTAATTACTTCTCATCCAAGCCCTTTTTCTGCAAGGAGAGGATTTTTCAATTCAAATCATTTTAAACTGGCAAATGAATTTCTAAAAGAAAATGGTTTAGATGAGATTAATTGGAGATTGGAATAGTTTTATTTGGATTGTTTATCTATATTAGGCTAGTTAATCTTCGCCCTTTTTTAAAATTTTTTAATTGCTTAATAATTTATTTAAGTTTTAACTATTTTTTGGTAAATTTTATATAATCTCAGATAATAATATTATAAAAAAGATAATAATTTATTATATTAAAGACAAAATCTAAATTAATATACATTATTAATTTAACTTAGTAATGTTTAAAATTTAAATTAATTTATTTAATTAAATTTTTCAAATAATGCTTTTAAAATTATTATAATTATTATATTTTAAGGAGACTTATTATGTGTGGTATAGTAGGTTGTGTATTAAAACAAAAGAATGCAGCACCTATATTACTTGATTGTATCTCTAAACTTGAATATAGAGGATATGATTCAGTAGGTATTGCAACAGAAAACAATAAAATCTATATTAAAAAAGATAAAGGAAAAATCATTGATGTTAATACTAATCTTGACTTAGCTGATATGGAAGGTCAATGTGGTATTTCTCATGTCCGTTGGGCAACCCATGGAGATCCAAATAAAGTTAACTCTCACCCACATACTGATGAAGAGGGTACTATTGCAGTAGTACATAACGGTATTATTGAAAATTCCGATACAATTAAAGCTCGTTTAATTGAGGAAGGTCATGTATTTAAATCAGATACTGATACTGAGGTTATTCCTCATTTACTTAAAGACTTTATGGATGAAGGATTAAGTCTTGAAGAGGCTATGAGAAAAACTGTTAAGGTTATTCATGGTTCCTATGCAATTGCCGCTGTATGTGTTGATGAACCTAATAAGGTAGTTGCAACAAGAAAAGACAGTCCTCTTATTGTAGGTGTTGGAGACGGTGAATACTTTGTAGCTTCAGATTCTCCGGCTATTTTAAAATACACTAATAATATTATCTATCCTGAGCGAGATGAAATTGTTATCTTGACTATGGATGGAGTTACTATTACTGATGTTGACGGTAATTTACTTGATAAGGAAATTGACACTATTGACTGGACTCCTGAAATGGCTCAAAAAGAAGGTTTTGACCACTTTATGATTAAAGAAATTTATGAAGAAAGTGATGCTGTAAGAAACACCTTAACTGAAAGGGAAAATGTTAAAGCAATCATTGATGATGTTAAAGATGAGATTAATAGAATCGTATTTGTTGCATGCGGTACTAGTTATCATGCATCACTTACAGGTAAATACTTAATTGAATCCATGAGTGGTATACCGACAGAAGTCCTGCTTGCAAGTGAATTTAAATATTCATCTAAAACATTAAATGAACATACTCTTGTAATATTTATTTCACAATCTGGTGAAACTGCAGATACCTTAAAGGCTCTTGATGTTGCAAATGAAACTAGTAAGACTCTTGCAATTGTAAATGTTGCAGGATCTTCTGCAACCCGTAGGGCACAATATGTTATCCAAACTCAGGCAGGTCCTGAAATTGGTGTAGCTGCAACTAAAACATATATTTCACAACTTGTTGCTATCTATTTATTTGCTGCACTTTTAGCAGATAACAAAGAATTACTTGATAAATTAGATAAGGTTCCTGATTATATTGATGAGATTTTAGATGATGTTGAACCTCTTAAAATCATGACTGAAAAATATAAGTATACTGATGATTTCTTCTATATTGGTAGAGGTTTTGCATATCCTACTGCACTTGAAGGAGCACTTAAACTTAAAGAGATTACCTATATTCATGGTGAAGGTTATGCTGCTGGTGAATTAAAACACGGTCCACTTGCACTTATTGATAACTGTATACCTGTTGTGGTTATATTGCCTCCTGGTGAAAATCATCGTAAAACCATGTCTAATTTAGAGGAAGTAAAATCCAGAGGTGCTGATGTTATAGGTATTGGTGCTATGTCTGATGAGGGTATTGTCTCTAAATCCAAGGACTATTTCCTTATTAATGATGAAGTTGATGATATTATTGCACCACTTGTCTATATTATTCCTCTTCAGTTAATGAGTTATTATATAGCTGTTGAGAAAAACTTTGATCCAGACAAGCCTAAAAACTTGGCAAAATGTGTAACTGTTGAATAGTTAGAATTAGTTTAGATTTATTTACTTTTTATCTATTTAAACTATTTTTAACTTTTTTTTAATATTTTAAGTATTTAATTTTACTTTTTCTTTTATTTTCACTAATTTTTTTCTAAACTTTTTCTTTAAGTAAAAAATTAAAATTCATTTTAAAAATTTTACAACTTTTTATATTACTTATTTAAATGAATATATGTTTGTGTTAATACACACATACACACATACACACATATATTATTATTTTCATAAACACTCAACGCTTCTAAAATTTATTATTTTATTTCTTATTAATAAAATTTATAAAATTTAATAAATTTCAAATTTTTAGTAAAATTAGTATAAGGTAAATTAGTTAAATTAGTAGTTTTAGTAAATTTATTAAAAATTTAGTAAAAAGTAAAATTAGTAAAATTTTGTAAATTTTGTAAAAGACAAATTTAGTTTAATTATTATATTTAGTAAAAAGTAGAAAGTAAAAATACAATAATTTTTATTCAAAATTTATTCCCTATTAATAACACTTTTAATAATACTTTTATCTGTATCATCAAATAGTCTTAAAACAACAAGACTTATAAAGTATACAACCATTCCAACAACTATACCAATCCACAAATTAACACCTGTATAATGTAATACAAGTCCCATAATAATTGATGCAACACTTATTTTTATAACATCAAATAAGGTTTTGATTGATGGATGATATTGGGTTTTAAAGATTAGAACAAACATTAAAACAAATATATAGATTTCACTAAGTACAGTTGCAATAGCAGCACCAAGTTCATTATAGTGAGGTATTAAGAACAGATTTAATATTACATTAACAAGTACAGCAGTTCCATATATTTTTGTATTGCTTACTTCCCTATGACTTGAATTTAGAAGCAGTCCACTTGATCCGTTAATGAATAAAAATGGTATGGTAAATATTAAAACCTGTATAATTATAGTTGCAGAGATATATCCTTTACCATAAATTAAATTGATTATATCACTTGCATAAATAAGTACACCAACGCTTATAGGAAGTGATATCAAAAGTAGATACTTTATTGATTTCTCATAGGATAATTTAAGTAAATCATTTGAATTTTTATATAGTTTACTCATCACCGGAAATACAACAGCAGTATATACTGAGTATAATGTTGTAAGTATAATGATGATTTTATATGATGCATTATATATTCCAATGGAAAATGTGGTAGACATAAAACCTAACATGGTCATGTCAATATTAAAGTAGATACTATTGAATAAATTCATCAGTCCAAATGGAATTGCACTTTTAATCATTTCCTTCCAGTATTTAAAGTTGAATTTAATCTTTGGACGGTATATTTTCCTTGATACTTGGATACGTAAATACAAATCAGAGACAATATATGAGATTAGGTATGATATTGTTACACCAAGAAGTCCAAGGTTAAAGTAAATACATACTATTACAAGTAAAAGCAGTAAGGTGGAATTGATAAGGGTTCCTATTGCAGGAAATGACATCTGTTCATATGCCTGAAAAACAGCACTGTAAATTAAGTTCATATTTATAAAAAGGTTTTCAAGACCAATTAATAAACAGACAGTAATTGTAAGGGTGGAATCTCCTTTAAGGTAAAGTATAATTCCGATAACAATAATTACAATTATAGATGAAATTGTTTTAAGTGGAATTGCATTATCTAAAATATCTGATAATAGGTCATGGTCTCTTGCAACATCACGGATAAGTAACTGACTTATTCCAAAGTCCATAAACATTCCAAAAACAATTGAAAGTGAAATTGCAAAAGATAATATTCCGAGATTACTAGCTCCCAAGTAACGTGCTATTAGGATAGTCCAGATAAAACCACATACTGCAGTAAATACCTGTGATGTCATCATCCATCCAGAATTTTTAAATATTTTGAAAATTTCACTCATAATTTCAACT
The DNA here is from genome assembly GCA_964418715.1 of uncultured Methanobrevibacter sp. Taxonomy (GTDB): domain Archaea; phylum Methanobacteriota; class Methanobacteria; order Methanobacteriales; family Methanobacteriaceae; genus Methanarmilla. The sequence continues at coordinate 5,175 of CAYQMW010000030.1, forward strand.
TTATAAAAATCTATAAATTGTAATTTAAATAAATCAATAAATATAATTTATATTTAATATTAATTAATATTAAGATTATGATTATTATATTTTAATTTCAGTTTTCAAATTTTATCTAAATGGGGTATTATGTTTAGTTTTATTTGTGTTTATAATGATGATGAAATACTGGATAAGTATTTAAAAAATAGTGTTAAAAAACTTAAAGGAGACTATGAGTTAATACTTATTGATAACAGACAAGACCAATTTTCCAGTTGTGCATCAGCATTAAATCATGGTGCAAAAAGTGCAAAAGGTGATTATTTAGTATTTCTTCATCAGGATATTAACTTTACTGATGAAAACTGGATAGATAACACATTAAATCAAATCAATAAATTAGATAATCCAGGTATTATTGGTGTTGCCGGAAAGATTGACAAAAAACATAAGGGCAATAATAATCACTATAAGATTTATTCAAACATTAAGGATGGATTAAATCCAACTGATGCATCTCCATATAAACTGGAAAAGGCAGAAATTGCAAGTACTGTTGATGAGTGTTTATTTATTATTCCAAAAAAAGTGTTTGACTTATATCAATTTGATGAGGTGGTCTGTGATAACTGGCACTTGTATGGTGTAGATTATACCTACTCAATTAAAAATAAAGGATATCTTGCTTATATTATTCCATCAGTTTTGGAACACAGATCTGGTGGATATTCTATGAGTGATGATTACTTTAAAACACTTAAAAATCTTCAAAAAAAGCATGAGGATGAAAAAGTCATTTATACATGTATGGGTGACTGGATTAGAGTATTGCCGGTTAGTTGTCATAAGCTATTTTACAGTATTGTCTCTAAAATTACATAATTAAGATAAAAACTGAATACAATAGTTAACTCTTTTTTTAATGTCTTAATTAAATTAGCTATCCATAGAAGAATTCCATTATTTTTTTAGCTAATTTAGGGTTTTTCTTATAAATAAATCTATAAGTTTTACGTAACAGTTTTGAATCTGATATAAACATTCTAAGCTTTAAACTGCTTCCAATATATTTGAGATTTAACTCTTTAACTTTTAAATTATTGCCATCTACCCAAACATTAAGTATTGCCTCAGAAATTAATCCGAATATACGTGGTTCAATACTCAAATCAATATCTTTTTCTATTTCGCTTAATATTGGAAAAATCCAATTACAGTAATTGTCAACTAGTTCTTTTTTCATTATAAACATATTATAACTTGAAAAACTTGAACCATTCATTACTTTATCAAAACTATCTACATATTCTGGATATAATCTATTAATTATGTTTCTGCTGTCCATTAAAACTTCAAGAAAATAGGTGTCCTTATATGTTTCAGCAAGTGAACCTTTAATCAGTTCTGTTTTTTTAGGCAAGATTATATCATAATCAGTTAAGTAATCGATTATTTCTTCTTTTTTAATATTATGGCCATTGTTTTTAAAGTATCGTCTATAATGGCATAATCCGATTATATCTGCATCTGAGTTTTTCCACATCCAGTAAAGTCCGGTAAGCTCACAATAATTAGGATTTTTACTTGATATATTATCTCCTGAATCATCACTTGTAAAGCCTAGATTGTCCTGACCATTACGACCAACAAAAAGGGGTGTATAGATATCATCTTCTTTGATTTTTACAATATCATCTGGACTGTGTGAGATAACATATAATTGGATTTTTTCACTTGACATATAATCATCTATAAATTTGAATTGTTTTTATCTAAGATTTATTAAGATTTAATTTTACTAAATACATCTGATAAGATTATTGCTGATTTTGAACTTGCTGAAAATGTTTTAATTCCTAAATTTATTATACAATTAGTAGGTAATCCTGCAGTTTGAATAGGATTTGTAATCTTGTACTCTTTATAATAAGGTTTCATAATCTCTAAAAACTTCTTTTGACAGTCGCTGTCTAAATCAGCATAAAGATAGATTTTAGTCATATCAACAATAAGTTCTGATTTTAGAATATTGTATTCTGTTTTAGCTTCAAGTAGTTTCATCAGTTTTAAAAAACCGCTTAACTGTTTTTTTACTAAACTTTCAGAAAAGACTTGACTAGTAGAAGAGTTACCTTCTTCTGTTCTAACAATATAATTATATCCAGTATAATCATTTAATATGACAATACCATTTGCTTTAAGATAAAAAGCTGCTGAAAAATAAACATCTTCATAAAGTTCTCCAACTGGAAATTCAATATTGTTTTCCAATATAACAGACTTTTTAAATAATTTGGTCCAAATCATAGTTGGAAAACCAAGAGTCATAATCTCTGGAAACTCACTAACAGAATCTATTTTTATAAATGAATCATGTTTATCTAAAAATGATTTTGGAGTTTTAAAGTTCTTACTTGTTATATTGTATCTGCAACAGACAACATCTGCATTTTCTCTAATAATGGTGTTATATAACTTTTCACAGCAATCAGGGTATAATTCATCATCGTTATCTAAAAACATTACATAATCAGAGCTTGAATTTTTTATACCGTAGTTACGTGGTCTACTTGCAGTACCGCTGTTTCCATCTAAAAAAACAGATTTAACATTATCATACTTGTCTGATAAGCTTTTCAGTATGTCTTTGGTATTGTCACTTGAATTATCATCAACTAAAATAAGTTCTATATTTTCAAAACCTATGCTTTGATTAATTACAGAGTTAACTGCACTCATCAAATACTTTTCTGCATTATAGGTTGGAATAATAACTGATAGTTTAGGTTCGCTCATATTTTCACTTATTTTTGTATTTTTTGATAATATAATTAATATTAATTTTTTAATTTTTCTAATGAAAACTCTTTTTCAATAATTTTCACTTATCTTTTTTCCTCTTTAATTTCAGATAGTCTTCTGTTAATCATTTCAATATATTTTGGTGGTGAAAATTCATCTTTAATCTGTTGTCTGTGGTCTATTTTACAATTGGTTTTTAATTCCTCATAGTTTTTAATTGCATAACTTAATTTTTTTGAGATATCCTCAATATTATCAATTTCCACATTTTCTCCAAATTCACTAATTCCTACAATATAATCTCCTACACCAATATCACTAACAAGTAGGTAATTATCATAAAATAGTGCTTCACAAAATACAATCTCAAATGATCCATATCTTGATGGAAGGAGGAATATTTTAGATTCTGCATATGTTTCATATAGTTTTTCTCTATTGGAAATATTACCTGTAAATATGATGTTTTCTTTCAAGTCGTGATTTTCATCATAGAATCTATCAATATATTCATTAAATTCATCTGATATTGGACCTACCATTTTAAGGGTCCATTTGTCTTCACATTCACTCATTGCTTTTTTATAAGCTTCAAGAATAATTTCACTTGCTTTTTGATGAGACCCAATTCTTCCAACACTTATTATCTGGTTTTTCTTTTCTTTTACAATACTGTCATCTGGATTAATAAATGGTGGAACATATTCAAGTTTTTCCTTATAGATATCATTTGAATCATAAAAGACATTTGTCGCCCTTTTAGTTTCAAGGGTTGCAAAGTCAATTAAATATTTAAATAAGAAAACAGAAAATGCTGTTTCAATTTTATACCTTAATCCAGGTTTTTGACCATTTAATCTAAGTGAAGTTGGATAATCGGTATCTATTGTAAAGTAAACAATTCCTTTTCTGTTAAATAACTTGTAAAAAAAGAAATATGTAAATGTAGGTATTGAATAATGCAGGCATCTGAGAACATCTATGTTTTTTGCATTCTTTTTTAGATACCTTATTACATTTAAAATATTAATTGAATATTTCTTTTCAATAATATCTAATTCCACACCATCTAATCTATCAATATAGGGATATGATTCATTGTTAAATGCAACAATTGCACTATCATAATTATAATCTTGATGTAGATAATAAGGAATATCTCCTACAGTTTTAATTATATCCACGTTTTTTAATTGAGGATATAGACAATAAATATTCATAATTATCAGTTAAATCTTAAATTCAATTTTTTAAAATAAATTTCGCCACTTAAATTAAGTATATTCAATATTATAATTTAATTTAATTTTATTTATATAAATTATTTTTTATATTTTCTATTAATAATTTCATAAAACATTATAATATTTGATTATCCAAATCTAATTTAAATAATATTTATATTATAAGATTTAAACTAATAATATTAATAAATATTCTTAGGGGGTATTATTTGACAGATATAAATTTTTATGGTGCAGTTGGAGAAATTGGTGGAAATAAGATTAAAGTGGATATGAACTCCACTTCTTTAATGCTTGATTTTGGTATGAGTTTTGGTGAAGTTGGTAAATATTTTGATAATTTTGTCCAGCCTAGAAAAGGAAATGGTCTTTATGACTTTTTTGAGTTAGGACTACTTCCTAAAATTAAAGGTATTTATCGTGAAGATTACCTTAGACATACTGGTTTGGACTTTGAAGATGAACCAGCTATTGACGGACTTCTCCTATCACATGCTCATGCAGATCATGCAGATTATATTAAATATCTTAGATATGATATTCCTCTTTTTATGTCACTTAATTCTAAAATTGTTCTTGAAACTATTGATGTAACTGGCACTGGTAAAGAGTTATTGACATATAAAAGACAATTTGAATATTATTTAAATAAAAAAGGAGAATATTCTCAACTTAAATCACCAGGTAATGAGGTTAAAAGAAGTGTAGTTGTTCTTAAACCTTATAAAAAAGAACAAATTGGTGATTTGGATGTTACTCTTGCACCGGTTGATCATTCACTTCCAGGTGCTTCTGCATTTTTAGTTGAAGGTCAGGAGAAATTAGTCTATACTGGGGATTTAAGATTTCATGGAAGAGCCCGTGATTCAACTAAGGAATTTGTAAAAGAAGCTGCAAAATTCCAGCCTGACATTATGATTTGTGAGGGAACCCGTATAAACAGTCAATCTCATAAGAAGGAAGTTGATGAAAATGGTGAGGTAGTAGAATATCTTGATCTTGAAGATGATATTGAAAAGAAGGCATATCCTTTAATATCTGATACAAATGGTTTGGTTGTTATTAATTTCCCATTAAGGGATTTGGATAGGTTAGTAACATTCAGTAATATTGCAAAGCAAACGGATAGAAAACTTCTAATCAGTACTAAACAGGCATATATGTTAAAACGTATTGAAGAGGAAAATGAAGAAAAGACCATTTATCCAAGTGTATATGATGAACATATTGGTATTTATATTCCAAGACGTGGTGCTGGTTTAATAGGTGATGAATACTTTGTGGCATATGAGGGTGATTGGAGAAAACCTGAAGATGATTTATATCTTAAAGATTACAAATTCAAATGGGAGAAGGAATTTTTAGACTATGATAACTGTTATACCTATAAGGATGTTCAGGATAATGAATCAGAGTATATGATTCGTGCTGATAATTTTTCATTTATGGAGTTAATCGATATTCAACCAGAAAATGCTATTTATATTCACAGTACTACTGGTGCATTTAATACAGAAATGGAACTAAGTAAACAGATTACTGACAATTGGTTAAGTCATTTTAATATTCCTCAGTATGAATATTTCCATGTATCAGGTCATGCAAGAGGACCTGAATTAATTGAAATGATTAGAACAATTAATCCGGACACTTTATATCCTGTTCATACAGATCATCCTGATATGTTTGATGTTCTTAAAGAAGATGGAATTAATGTTATACATCCGGAATTGGCTAAATAGTCATTTTAATTTCTTTTTTTAATTTTTTATTTTCCATTCTTTTTTTATTCTCTTTTTTATTCATTGGTTTTTTTTTCATTATTTTTTAACTTGTTTACAATATATTTTTTTCTCCATCTTTTCTATTTTTAAATTCATATAAAATTAAAGCATATTTGATAAAAATTATATACTTCTTTACTAAAATTATTAATATGGACTTAAAAAAGGAATTGAAAAAAAGTGATGAAGGTTATAGCAGGGCTCAAAAGTATTTGGTTTATATTTCAAGTGCTCTTTTATTTATCTGTATGTTTTTAAAATTTTGGATTGATGTAAAAACGGATAATTTCCATTTTGCAATTGCATTAGGCATATTTCTCATATTCTTTTTATATATTGTCGGTAAGGGGGATGAGAATTTTCCACTAAAACTAGACCAAAATTCCAATAGGGTGGAAGCTATTTTTGCATTAGTAATGGTTTTTGTTCTACTTATTGTGGTTTTAATGTCTTATTCTATAATTGCTAATTGGATAGACTTATGCTTAGTTTTAGCTGCATCAATTATTAATATAATAGTTTTCCTTCCTCATGCATTACATAAGGCTTAATACTATTTTTAATGATTAAACTTCTTTTTTTTTATTTTTTTTAATTTTCAAATTATTTTTAATATCCAAATTTAAGGCAAATTTTATATAAAATATTAAAGTATATTTATAATAATAAGCTTTAATTGATTATTAAAAAAGATTATTAGGGTGAAATTATTAATAAGGCATGTAAAATACTTTTACCTTTAATATTGTTATTGCTAATTTTAATATCACTTGGTTCTATAGCTGCAAGTGAGGTTAATGATATTAATGGCGAATCTAGGGAAATACTTAGTGTAGATACTTCCACTATGGATGAAGATGTAGAAGAGTCAGATTTAAACTCTAATCTTGAAGATAAGAGCTCTACCTTTGAAAACTTATCTGCTCAGGAAGAAGATAATGTAAATCAGAATGAGGAAAATAATTTAAAATCTGAAGTAGTATGTGAAGATTACTCAGATAAATCTATAAACAGTATAGAAGGTTCTCAAATCGAATCTTCAAATGAAATTAATAAAAATTTATTAAAATCAGATTCAGATTCAATTCCAATATTATCTGTTTCAAAGATACAATATCCAAATTTAAAAACATCTACTTCAAAAATTAAACCAAGTTCATTTACACTAAATGAGATTCTCTCTGCTGCTTCTTATGTTAGAAATTTCTACAGAGCACATCATTACATTCCCTCATCAGTTACAATCGGAAATACAAAAGTCACTAAGGCTATGTTTTTATATTATATTGCTCGTGCAACTATAAACATTTACAATAAAAAACTTTATAACATTAGTTTTTATGATAAAACATTGAAATGGGCTAATTATCCGAATCGTGGGAATAGGATTATTGCTAAAACTTTTTATAAATCTTATTATATTTCTGTACTATGTATTCTTTACAATACTTTGGTCAAAAAGAATAAGGCTCCAGATTTTATTAAAACTACTGAAGGTAAGGTTTCTCTCAATAGTTTATGTGATGCTTTCTCAGGTGTTTTAGTCTATTACAGGCATAATCGTATTTTACCATCATATATTCAAATCACTACAAAGAAAGTTTCAAAACTGCCTCCAAAATATGTTTGGAATGTAAGTATCTATCAGATTGCAGGTGCATCCAAACGTGTTAAAAACTATTTCAATAAATACACTTGTCTTCCAGATAGTGTAATGATTGGCAGTTTAAAATGTACTATGGCTCAATTTTTATATTATGAAAGTCGTGCTATAGCTAATCTTGCAGGAGGGAACAAATCTAATATTTCAAGGATTGGATATGTTGGTGGTGTATATGAGGTTAACATGGGGGATCTTATTGTTAATAAAAGATTAAATAACTCAGATTATGTTGACTGTGCAAATCGGACATATAAATATATTTTAAAAAATGGATGGGCTCCAAATTATTCCAATTCTAAATTAGGTAGGATATGTTATAATAGTCTAATCTTATCATTTGCAGATGAACTAATTTTTTATAAAAACAATAAGAAATTATCTAAAACTAGAAATATAAACACTTTTTATTTCTCTTCTAATTCTTCTGCTAAAACTACATCCATTACTGCACTTGCAAACAGTTTGAAAAAAGGGAAGACTAAACGTCAAACAGCTATAACCTTATTTAATTGGGTAAGAGATTATATTAGTTATAGTTATTATTACAACAGTAGAAATTTTGCTAAAAAGACTCTTAAAGTTAGATGGGGTAATTGTTGTGATCAAACCCGTTTATATGTTGCTTTATGTAGGAAAGCAGGTATTAAAATTAGATATGTTAATGGATGGTGTCATTTTTCAGATGGATGGTATGGTCATGTTTACAGTGAAGTAAAAGTTAATGGCCGGTGGTATAAGACAGATACAATATCACCAAAAAATACCTTTGGAGTAATTAAAAACTGGAATGTGAGAACAGCTCAAGTAAGTGGTAAGTACACCAATATTTACTTCTAGTTTGAAGCCAATCATTAATTTTTCCTTTTTTTTATTTTTCACAATCTTAAATTATTTTTTTATCTTTATCTATTTTTTATTATCTAATTTTTGATTTGATTTAATTTTTTCAAAAACTTTTTTTAAATAATTAAATACGCTTATAATATTTAAAAAATAAATATTAAATTAATTTATAAAAATTACAAATAATTTTTTATCAGATTATTGTAGTTTTTAGTATTTTAAGTTAAAATTATAATTGGTTTAGTAGATAATTGGTGTTTTTATGGATTATGATTATTTGATTGTTGGTTCTGGTCTTTTTGGTTCTATATTTGCACGTGAGATGACAGATTTAGGTAAGAAATGTTTGGTAATTGAGCGAAGAGATCATATTGGAGGTAATATTTATACAGAATCTGTTGAAGGTATAAATGTTCATAAATATGGTGCTCATATATTCCATACTAACAATAAAGAGGTTTGGAATTATGTCAATCAATATGCTGAGTTTAACCGTTTTACAAATTCACCAATTGCAAACTACAAAGGCCAATTATATAACCTTCCTTTCAATATGAATACCTTCCATCAGATGTGGGGTGTAACTACTCCTGATGAGGCATATGAAATTATTGAAAAACAGAAAAAAGAAGCAGGTATAACAAAACCTCAAAACCTGGAGGAGCAGGCAATCAGTCTTGTTGGTGTTGACATTTATGAAAAACTTGTAAAAGATTATACTGAAAAGCAGTGGGGTAGAAAATGCAGTGATCTTCCACCATTTATTATTCAAAGACTGCCTGTAAGGTTTACATATGATAATAATTATTTCAATGACCTCTATCAGGGTATACCTATGGGAGGATATACTCAGATTATAGAAAAACTATTGGATGGAATTGAAGTAAAATTAAGTACTGACTTTTTTAAAGACAAAGAGAAATGGTTAAACATTTCAGAAAAAATACTATTTACTGGAATGATTGATGAGTATTATGACTACTGTTTTGGGGAGTTAGAATACAGGGCATTGGAGTTTATTAGTGAAACATTGGATATTGAAAATTTCCAGGGAAATGCTGTTGTAAATTATACTGATGGTGAAACTCCATTTACACGTATTATAGAACATAAACATTTTGAATATGCAGATTCGCCAAAAACCATCATTACACGAGAATATCCTAAAAGCTGGAGTCGGGGTGATGAGGCATATTATCCGATAAATGATGAGAAAAACAATGTTCTCTATGAAAAATACAAAGATTTAGCCAAAAATGATGTCAAGGTTATATTTGGTGGCCGTCTTGGTTTGTATAAATATTTTAATATGGATCAGGTAGTTGAAGAAGCTCTAAAATTAGTTAAAAAAGAATCAGAATAATTATTATTTTTATAATATGATGATAGTCCTTGCAGGCCTATTGAATTTACCAATGATTTATCATTTAAACCAAAAAAATCATTTGTTAAGATAGTAATCTTGTTTATGGTTTTAGCTGTTGCTTCCTATTTTAATAATCCTTTAACAATAGCGGGATGTATATTAACATTTTTTGTAGTATTTATGACCACATTCACTTCATATAGACTATTCGGTTCTAATACATATTTTCCCTATTTATTAATTTATTTTATGATGGTTGCAAATCCTGTAAAATTTGAGGATTTTCCCCTAAGACTTATAGCCCTTGTATTCGGTGCTTTATTTATTGTAGTTTTCAATATTATTATAAATCGTAATAAAGATTATAAATTATCTAAATCAACTATTGATAACTTACTTAATGACTTAAATAAGGGTATTGATTTAAAATTAGAAGGTAAACCTGTATCAGACGATAATTTTAAATCAATTAAGGGTTTTTATTTAACAATTTATAATAAATTAGAATATAAGTATTTTCCAAGTGAGTCTCATCAGTCTATATTGAATATTGTAAAAGCTCTTCAGTATATTGGTATATTAATTTCAAATTATGATTTTACAGTTGATGAGTTAAATTACATGAAAAAAGTATTGTCTAATATTAGAGACATTGGCCCTGAGGAGATTTTCACAGGTATAGATTTCAAAACCAAAGAAATGTCACTTATACTTTTAAATTTGGAAATTTTATCCTGTGAGATTACTAAGGATTTAACAGATAATACAATTATTTCAGATAGAAGAGTTCTCTTTTCTTTAATGAGAAATGCATATGCAAAACAGTTTTCATTCAAATCAGCTAAATTTACATTTGCTTTTAAAATGGCATTAATGCTATTTATTTGGCAGATTTTAACATGGGCATTTAATTTACCATTTACTAAATGGTTATATTTTGTAACAATCTCATTAATGGTGCCATATGTAGACGATTTAAGATACACGGCTAAATCACGTATTAAAGGAACTTTATTAGGTACTTTTATATTTGCTTTTCTTTTGATAATTTCACCATATCTTAATATTGGTAAACTTCCTTTTGTGATAATTGTATTTGGCAGTTGTTTGTTTATAATGGTTTTAAAACTTCATGATAAATTTATTTTAAATACTGTTACAACTATAATGTCTGTTATGTCAGCAGTCTCATATATTCCACTTCCTAAAGCAATAGTCTTGAGGATATTGTGGGTAGTTGTGGGTGTGATTATTGTATCAATATACAACTTTACATTCATGCCATATTCGGTTGAAAAGGAAACAAAAATTAATTTAAGAAATTGCTATAAATTAAACACTGACTCTGTTAAGCATATAAAGGATTATGTATCAGATAAAGAAATGTATATTAACAAAACAACTTTTATTATTTTATTTAATATCTTAAGAGAAAACATGGAAGTAACAGATCAAAACCAGCAATTATATGATTTACAAAATAAAATATCTGATATTTTTAATTTCATTTTAACTTATTTGGAAATTTATCCTCCTTCAAATGATTTGAAAAATTGTATGATTGGTATTATTGATGGGGATGAAGATAAAATATCTGATAATTTAAATGTTAAGGATAAAGTAATTACCTATTCATTAAATCATTTAATTAAATTACTTAATCAGGAGAAAGTCTTAATTGAAGAAATAGATTAAATTATTCAAATTCACAATAATTTTGAATTTAAGTAAATTCTAATTAAATTATTCAAACTAAGGATTTATAAAAATTTTAAGTAAATTATATATTGAAGTGTTATTAAACTAATATTTTCAAAAAAGTTCTTAAAATAATATTTTTTAAAAAACTTATTCAAAAAATAAATTTTCTAATAAAAATAGTGATATTATGGATTATGCAAGTCAATATAGAAATTCCATTTTAAATCTAATAAGTATTAACAATGAGTTAATCAAATCCACCAAAGATCCATTTGTTCAGTGGGAAAGAGAAACTTTTGACTTGATTGAATTAAATATTAAATATATTTTAAGTTTTCTTGAAACAGAATATATTATAGATGATGAGTATAAGGATTTTAAGGAATTTACAGCTTATATCTATAAAATCTTTAAGGAAGAATATATCTATAAATTTTTACTATTTTTAGTAGAGGATCTCTTAAATAGCAAATTAAGATTAGTTGATTATAAAATGAATATGTTAAAAGAATATAATGTTGATTCATTTACCGGATTTAATAAAGATGGAATAAACCAGTTTATAGAAGAGTATGGTGTTTACATTGATGAATTTGATTTATTTAAATTAGAATTTGGTAATGTGGAACGTTATCAATTATTAAATAATTATTCAAAAGCAGTTAAGGATTATTACACTACAGATACTAAGGAATAAATAATTTATATTATTATTTAAAAATTATTACTATTCATTAAAGATTAATTAGTATGTTTATCTATATTCATCAATAATTGGTAGGAGTAAAATTATGGCTAGTGAACTATTTAGAAGTAAACCTGGTTACAGTGTTTATCAAAAGATTTTTATTTATTTATCTTCATTAATACTTTTAATATCTTTAGTTTTGGAATATGCAGTATTTAAAAATGTTATAGATTACAGATTTTATACAGCAGTTCTGTTTATTGCATTGGTTTTTATCTATTTTTCAACAAAATCAGAATCACAATATAATCGTTCAGATGCATTATTGTCTGTTGCACTTAGTATTGGTATTATATTAATTGGAATATTTTATTTTTATAAAGTTGATTTTACAATGCTTTTTGTCTTTATTATATCTGCAATACTTAGTTTAATTGCATTTATTCCACATACAAAAAAGCATGATAGGGATTAATATTTCAACTATTTTTTTCTAATTTTCTTATTTTTTTAATTTTTATATTTTATTTTTTAATTATTTATTTTTTATTATACTGTCTTTATTTAGTTTGTTTTAATAATTATTCTTATTTTGAGGTATTTTATATTTTTTTAATCACTTTCGTCCTTTTTTTTCATGATTTCATTTAAGATTTGGTCGAAATTTCATTGCATAATTTTTAAAAAATTTAATATTGGTCATATAATATTAGATATATTTATATAATATTATGTCAAATTATAATTATATAATTTAATTTAATTATTATTATAGTGTTTTACCAAATGTTTGTACCTAAATATTCATCCATCCATTTTTTGT
>CAYQMW010000031.1:0-17649 GCA_964418715.1 uncultured Methanobrevibacter sp.
TTTTATTTTTGATTTTATTTGAGTGAATTTTTATAAAATAAGCTTATATTGAAATCATAATTAAATTAGAAATTATTTTAACTTAATATGATTTTGGTGTTTAAATGGAGTATAGACAGTTAGGAAAAACAAAAGAAAAGGTATCAATATTAGGTTTTGGGGCTATGAGACTTCCAACTGTTGAAGGTAACAATAGCCAGATTGACTATGATAAAGCAAGTGAGATCTTTTCATATGGAATTGATAATGGAATAAATATTATTGATACTGCATATTCATTTCATGCAAATGAAGTTCATGGTAAGGCAGGTAACAGTGAACCGTTTCTTGGAGAATTTCTAGAGACCGGATACAGAGAAAAAGTATACCTCCAGAGTAAATGTCCTTCATGGCTAATAAATACTGAAGCAGACTTGGAAAAATATTTAGACGAGCAGCTTAAAAGACTTAAAACTGATTATATTGACAATTACCTTCTTCATGCCGTAAATAATGAAAACTGGGAAAATTACAAAAATGCAAATGTTATAGAATTTTTAGATAATGCAATTGCAGATGGAAAAATAAAACATGTAGGTTTTTCAACCCATGGAACATTTGAAACACTGCTTATTTTAACTATGGATTATGATAAATGGGAAATTGGTCTAACACAGATGAATTATATCGATGAAACTTATCAAACAGGTATTGAAGGATTAGATTATCTTGCATCTATGAATATTGGAACTGAGGTTATGGAACCACTTCGTGGTGGAAGACTTGTTGAAAATATTCCCGATGAAATTATGAAAATGTGGGATACTGCAGAGGAAAAACGTAGCCCTCTTGAATGGGCCTTACAATATCTTTGGGATATGGAAAATGTTAATTGTGTATTTAGTGGTATGCAAAGTATAGAACATGTTAAAAGCAATATTGAAATTGCCTCACGTTCTAAGGCCAATATGATTAGTGATAATGATAAAAGTTTAATTAAAGATGTTGCAACTGAATACAGACAACATAAAGGTAATGATTGTACCTCATGTGGTTATTGTATGCCTTGTCCTAATGGTATTAATATTCCTCACTGTTTTAGAGAATATAATATTGGCCATATTTTAAATAATCCTAAGGCATCTGCAATGCAGTACTTTACCTATTTTGATGATAGTGCACTTGCACATAATTGTACTTTATGTAGTGATTGTACCAGCATGTGTCCACAGGCTTTAGATATTCCAGAAGAGATGCAAAAGGTTGAAGAGTTCTTTGGAGATAAATTTGACCACTTTTAAATAATGGAAATATTAATTTAATAAGTAAAAATATATAAGTAAAAAGAGAAAGAGTAATGATAAAAATTAACTATTGTTATATTTATTAAAAATTAAACTTATGTGATAAAATGCCTGAAAGATTTAAATCAATGGGATACTGGGAAATAGTATCTAGACAAATGAGTATCGTTACAAAAAGCCAGCAAGAAAGGTTCAAAGATAGTAAAGTAACTGTAATCGGATGTGGAGGAATAGGTGGCTCTGCTATTGAAATGACCGCAAGAATGGGTGTTGGTAAATTAACTGTAATTGATAAAGATTATTTTGATTTTTCAAATTTAAACAGACAAGTCTTTAGTAGTACCGATGCTTTAAGAGTAGATAAAGCAAGTGCTGTAAAAGATAAATTAAGATTAATAAACCCTTATGTAGAAGTTGAAGCAAAAGTGGAAAGTGTTGATGAAAATAATATTAAAGATCTTATTGGAGAAACTGATATTATTATAGATGCACTGGACAATTTAGTTACAAGAGTTATTCTATCTCGATATGCAAAAAAAGAAAATATTCCGCTTGTTCATGGTGCAATTAATGGAACCTTAGGCCAGCTTACAGTCTTTGATGATAAGTCAACTAAAAGCTATGAAGAATTATTTGCCTTCCCATCTAATGGAAAGGACCTAACAGAAGAAGTAAAAGAAGAAATTCAAAGTTTAACCTATGGTGTTCCACCAGTAATAGGCCCTGTACCAAATATTATTGGTAATATGCAAGCATTTGAAGCATTTAAATATATTACAGGTACTGGAAAAATTACCCGTGCACCTAAATTATTGACCTATGATTTATTAGATTTAAATTCATTCAATGTTGTAGAATTATAATCTGCACATTAATTTTTTTATTTAATTTTTTATGTTGATTTTTTATTCTGATTTTTTAATATTTTTATTTAATTAATGATATTTGCATAGAAACTATTTTTTTAAATGAAAATTAAGAAACTAAATGATTCCCATTAAATGAAATGTTTTTTAAAATTGTAAAATATAATGACTTAGAATTTATACAAGTAGTTAAATAAATCTTAAATATAACTATCAATATATTAGGAATTGATAAATTTTTTTTTACAAAAAACTATGTTAAAATGATATAAATGCTGGAGAAATTAAAAACAAAAAATAAAAATCATCTGAAAAAAAATGCACTCTATTTATTCCTACTGATTACAAACATTATACTTTTTATAGGATTGGCTAATTATTTTATGAAAGTCGGAATAAATATTAACTTAAAACATTTTGATGACATCTCAGCAATTATCGCAACAATTATCATTTTAGGATTTATTTCATTAAAGCTGCCTAAAATAAAAGAATTAGGAGACCATTCAATTTTTGGAATGGCCTATTTGCTTATAATTTGTGCAATAGGCCTTATGACTTCTTATTTTAATGGAAAGTTTGGGACGCCTTCAGTTTTTGAACCCTACTTAGAAATGTTTAAAATTTTATGTGGAGTTTTAATCTTTCTAATTCTTGCAACTAACTTTAAACCGTTTAAAGAAATCCTAGATGGAAAATTTACCCAAAAAAACCTGATTATATGTTTAATCATATTTACAGCAATTGGACTGTTTGCTTCGTATGCCCATGTAAATACTAATGGTGCTCCAGCTAACATCAGATGTTTGATTGTTATGATCAGTGGTTTATTTGGAGGCCCATTTGTCGGAATACCTGTAGCAATAATATCTGGAGTTTATAGATACTCCATAGGAGGAACAACTGCATTACCATCTACTATTGCAACAATACTAAGTGGAGTTATTGGAAGTTTAATCTTTATTTGGAACAATAAAAAATTCCCTAAAACTTTGGAAGCCATGGTATTAATGTTTTTATTTACAGGATTTGAAATGTTAATAGTCATCATAATGACCCCAAGTGATATTTCATTCCCTTTTGTTAGAAACATTTATCCGAAGATGGCATTTGCATCTGTTATAGGAATCCTATTATTCTCAATAGTCATTATGGAATTAAGAGAAAATATGCATCCTGAACTCGATGAGGATGAAAAAAGAATTATGGAACTTGAAAACGAATTGGAAGACCATGATGCACAAATTGAACAACTGAAAGATGAAATTGAAAAGTTAAAAAATGAGAAATCCAGTTAATTTTCAATTTATAAAAATTTTTCCTAGAGACCCAGATTATATGGTATTTGAAACTTTTTTTTGGAATTTTAGATATTGGAACACTTTTTTTACAGCTAGCGATTAACTTAATTTCCTTTGAAGAACTGTCTAGGGATTATCTAACTCCTTTGAAGAGTGTATTTTTATAAATTATAAACATTTTTTAAAAATTTCTAATTATTTTAATTTATTTTATGATACAATGAAAAAAAACCTAAAATTTATAGACAATGTTTAATGTTTTAAAAAATTATTATATCTTCGTTTAATAAAAAAAGCCAAAATTTATTAAATAAAAGGATTAAATATTATATCAGTAAATCTGATAAAAATCTTTTTAGAACTATAAGCCAGCTCTAAAAATGGGAAATATTGACCAGTTTTACATTAATTTTAGGTTTTTTAAAAAGATTTTAAAAAAAATAAAAAAATATTAGAAAAAATTGATTATATTTCAAAAATATTATAAATAAAAAATTTATGAATATGGAAAAACTTTATATATGACAAAATGAATAATAATTCTAGTAGGAAGATACCTTCCGACATAAAAAATTTTTAAATTTTTTAAAGTTACAAACTTAAAATTTTTTTTTACTGGCTTTTATAAAATGGCAGAAAATGAAAATTTTAAAAAAGTCTAAAATAATGATTTTAAGTGTTAATATTAAATCTTTATAAAATTCATTAATAAATGGAGAAAAGATAATGACTAAAGAAGTAGACAAAATAATGGAACAAATAGAAAAAGACGATATACGTTTTGTAAGGTTACAATTCGTAGATATTAATGGAAAAGAGCAAAATGTATCTATTCCACCAAGTAATGATATGGAAGAATTATTTACTGAAGGTACATTATTTGATGGATCATCAATTGCTGGATTTGTAGATATTAATGATAGTGACCTTATTATAAAACCGGATATTAGTACTTATTCTAGATTACCATGGAGACCAGATGATTCTGCAGTATGTAGATTTATTTGTGATATTCATACACCAGATGGAGATCCATTCCCAGGAGATCCAAGAAGCAGACTTAAAAAAGCTTTAGCAGATATTGGTAAAAAAGGATTAAAATATAATATTGGTCCTGAACCAGAATTCTTTATTGTAGATATTGATGATGAAGGATATCCAATGCCTTACGATGACGCAGGATATTTTGATGTAGAACCTAAAGATAAAGGACCTGATTTCAGAGGAGAAATTACCTTTAACTTACAAGAATTAGGATTTGAAGTTGAAGCAAGTCACCACGAAGTAGGTCCAGGTCAAAACGAAATTGCATTTAAATTTGATGATGCACTTAAAACTGCAGATGCTGTTATGACTTTCAAAACAGCAATTAAAGCAATTGTAGCAAATATGGCTGCATTTGATGAAATGGATTACAGAGTTACTTTCATGCCTAAACCATTCTTTGGTGTAAATGGTAGTGGAATGCACTGTCACCAAAGTTTATTCAAAAATGGAGAAAACTTATTTATGGATGACGATAGTGAAACTGGTCTTTCCAAAGAAGCACTCTACTTCATTGGAGGTTTACTTGAACACGCACCTGCATTAACTGCTGTAACTAACCCAATTGTAAACTCATACAAACGTTTAGTTCCAGGTTACGAAGCTCCTTTATACAGAGCATAAGGTCTTAAAAACAGATCCGCTCTTATCAGAGTGCCTGCAGCACGTGGAAAAGCTACCCGTATTGAATATAGGGCACCTGATCCTGCATGTAACCCCTACTTAGCATTTACTGCTATGCTTGCAGCAGGTATGGATGGTATTAAAAACAAAATCGACCCAGGTGATCCTACTGAAATTAACATTTATAATTTAACTGAAGAAGAAAGAGAAGAAAGAGGTATTAGATTATTACCTGCAAGTTTATGGGAAGCATACCACTCTTTCGAAGAAAACGAAGTTATTATGGATGCATTAGGTGATCACATCGCTCAAAGATTCTTAGAAAGTAAATACAGAGAATGGGATGACTACAGAGTCCAAGTATTTGGATATGAACAAAGAAGATACTTAGATATTTAAATCTATAAAAACTTCTTTATTCATTATTTTTTTTATTTAACTTTTTTTAAAAAATAAATTTGATAAAGATTATTTATTTTGATTTAGTTTTTAGTGTTTATAACAGTGTTTTTTTATAAATAACTAAAATCCATTATAATTTTATTAATTATAACAATCTTAAACTATTTTTACAATCACTTTTCATATTCTTATAAATAATAAACAATCAAAATAAAATAAAATTTATTAAATTTATTTATTTTAAAACATGGATATACAATAAAAAGTAAAAAATATAAAAAAATATTAAAGAAATAAAAAATAAAAGAATAAAAAAGAATTATTAAAAAAATAATTTATAAAAAAATAAATAAATAATTATAATAATTATTTTTAAAGAGAAAAATTTCAATAAAAGTGTAATCATGTCAGAATCTGAACACCGAATGATAGAAATTTTAAGAATATTAAATCAACAGGAAAAGCCTACTGGATCTAAAATAATAGCTACTGAATTAAAAAACAGAGGATTTAATTTAGGAGAGCGTGCTGTTAGATATCACATGAAGATTTTAGATGAAAAAGGACTTACAAAAAAAGTAGGATATTCCGGAAGAGAAATTACACCCTTAGGCAAATCTCAACTGGAAAAAGGACTTGTATATGATGAGGTAGACTTTACCTTCTCCAAATTTCAAGACTATATTTATCAGACTAATTTTAATCTTAATACTCATGAAGGTACTGTAATTGTAAATACATCAAATGTTTTAGAAAAAGATGCATTAGATGTTATTAAAAAAGTATTTGAGTCAAATATTGCAGTTAGTCCTGTCGTTGGAATAAGTAGTGAGAATATTGATGGAGAAGAAGGTTATACTGTTAAAACCATCTGTGGAACAACAATTGATGGAATATTCTTAAAAAATGGAATAGCTACCCAACCCAAATTTGGTGGAATAATTAAAGTTAAAGATTACCAGCCACAAAGATTTGAAGAGTTAATTTCCTATAAGAAAACTTCAATTACACCTCTTGATGCATTTATTGCTAAAAATATGACCAGTGTTATAGATGTTGTCCAGGAAGGTAATGGTTCAATACCTGCAAACTTTAGAATTATTCCAAGTAAAGCAAAAAATAAGGCAATAGAAGTAATTAAAAAACTTAAACAATCTAATATTGATGGAATTATTGCAATAGGTAAAGATGGTGAAGATATTCTTGGTGTGCCCGTTTCTGAAGGCTCTATAGGCATTGCCATTGCAGGTGGTGTAACACCATTTTGTGCTGCACAGGAATTAGATTATGATGTTGATATAAAACTTGGTGAAGATCTTGCAGATTACAGTGAACTTAGACCAATAGCTAAAACAAAATCTGTTCTAAAAGATATGGATCCTAATAAAAAATATGATCAAATACCTTTCTTCTTATCCCGTTCAATGAATTTAATCCAAGAAGCAGATTATAATTGGCAGTTAGATGAAGGAAATATTATTGTAGATATTTCATATATCCATAAAAAGGATTTGGACAAATCATTAGATATTTATGAAAATGCATACAAAAACAATCCTAAATGTGTAAATCCCTATTATAAGATTGTTGAGCACAAAAAAGATGATGATAAGATAGGTATTGCTACTGTGTGTAGTTTGTCAATTGATGGAATTTTAATAAATAATGGAATAATGACCATACCTAAATATGGAGGACTTTTAGAAATTAACGAACCACCATTATTTGTTGAATTAATCTCCTATAATGGAACATCTATTGATCCTCATAAAATTTTTATCTTTAAAAACCTAACTTCAATAAACAAAAAAGATAATCAAGTTCAAAGAGTACTTGCTTCCATTAAAGAAGTACCTAATATTGCAAAAGACGAAAGTCGAGAAATATTAACTCAACTTCAAAAGAAAGACTTACCGATTTATAAAATTGGTAAACCACGAGAACTGGTTTATAATGCTCCTGTTGACAACTATAATTTCGGAATAGTTGCAGGAAGTGGATTAAACTCCATATCTGCAATTAGAGAAAAAGGAGTTAATATTGAAGTTAAAGCAGAAGAAGGAATAATGGCACTAAACGAAATGGACAAACTTTAATTTCTTCTTTTTCTATTAATTTTATCCTTATTTTTATTTTATTTAATTTTAATTTAATTTATCTTAAATTCTAACTTTTTATTTTAATCTTAAATTCTAACTTTTTTTCTTAATCTTAAATTCTAACTTTTTATTTTAATCTTAAATTCTAACTTTTTATTTTAATATTATTCTTAGAAAATTAATTTCTTAAAAACTAATTTCTAAAATTATTAAAAAATTCCACTTTTATAAAAACTAAAATTTGAATATGAAAATTATGCAATTTAAATAAAATACCCCTTAATTATTTGAGCATGTTACTATTTTATTTGAATTATATCAAATGACAAATTAATTATATCATAGCAATTAATTAGTGAATTTTAATTAAAATGGTAAGTGTATATTGTGAAGTTCTAATTTTATAAAAAGTGTAAAATTGATTAAAAATTTAATTTTCAGAGTAGAACATTGAAGTTAAAAAGTTTAAAAATAAGTCAATAAAACAAAATTAAAAAGTCTTAAAAAAAATATTGAATAATGAAATAAAAAATAAAAAATAAAAAGATAATAAAATAAGTCATAAGGCTTATTCTAATTCTAATTTAAGTTTTCCGGTTATTGAAGATATTTTATTATAGATAAATACTACAATTAAAGTTACAATAAATCCGCCGACAAAACTTGAAACAATATTGTAAAGTGCAGTAATAGCTAATTTCTGATTAATAATAAGCAATATTAAAGACATAACTACTCCAAGAACAAGAGAAATTACTGCCATCATAAGAGCTGCACTTTTAGCATTTACACTTTCAACAGTAGTGAAATCTTTACCTACTTTTAACTCTGCTTTAATTCCACCAATATATGGAGTGAGAATGTTATAAACATTAGCACCAATGAAAACTTCAATAAAAGTAAATAAGAATGAAGACACTATTAAAAGTAATATTACAGTTGGAGAGAATAAAAGAGCCATAATATTATATATTAACAATGCTAATCCTAATTGTCCTGTTAACATTACAATCTGTAAAAGAGCTGATGCCATAAATGGAACAATAACTATTGCCATTACATAAACAAAAATAAAAGCAATTACTTCTATAATTGCGAAAATTAATGCTAAAGACGCAGTATCAATTCTTTTAATTTCACCATCTTCAATATCAAAACTGAAACAATTTATTTTTTTAGTGAGAATATTATAAAGTAATCCTCTACCAAAGAAAAATATTATAGAATATAAAATAGTTCCAAAGATTATAAATGGAACAAACATTATATTTGCAGCAAGTACATTAGCTCCTCCTACTATAATCAAAAATACAACAAGTAATAAGGTAATGATAATACTTATAAGAGCATATATACCCATACCTACTGTTGTAAGTGAAGTAAGGTCTAATGATTTAAGTTCTTTTTTATTCACCATTTTTTCACCTTTAAAAAATAAAATTTAAATATATAATAATTAACTGGTTAAAATTTTTAATTAATTTACTTATTTATTTTACTATAAAATAGTATAAAAACATTATTATAAAAAAAATAAATGTTAAATTTTGATAATTTAACAAATTTTAAAAAAAATAATCTGATTGGTTTAATATTAAGAGCAGGTTTTATAAAATATTTTATCTAAAACCAACCCTTAGATGATTCTACTATTTCACTTACAATAATTTCAGCTGAACCGGTGTAAGTGTGAGGATCCATAATCTCTTGAACTTCCTCTTTAGATAAGAATTTACCTGCCTCTTCATCAGCCAATATTAAATCTGCAAGTAAGACTTTTTCTTTATTAGCTTTAATAGCATTTTTTCTTACAATAGCATATGCAGTTTGTTTACCCATTCCTGCTCTTGTAAGTTCTGCCATTAATCTTTCAGCCATAACTAATCCATGAGTCTTATTTAAGTTTTCCTCAATATTTTCATCATAGAATACAAGATTACTCATTAATTTAATTGTAAGTTGTAAAATATAATCTGTTAAAATACATGATTCTGGAAACATTATTCTCTCACAGGAAGAATTGGTTAAATCCCTTTCATGCCATAATGGATTGTTTTCAAGGGCAGGTGCAACATATGATTTTACAATTCTTGAAACACCACAAATCCTCTCAGCAGTAATAGGATTCATTTTATGTGGCATTGTACTACTACCAACTTGTTTTTCAGGATCAAAGTATTCACCAAGTTCCATAATTTCAGTTCTTTGAAGGTTTCTAACCTCAAGTGCTATTTTATTTAAGGTTGATGCAAGGTTTGCAAGAACCATTAAAAATTCAGCATGGTTATCCCTTTGAACAACCTGGTTTGTAATTGTTGCAGGTGGAAGATTTAATTTTTCTGCTACTTTTTTGTGAACTTCCCAACCTTGAGTACCTAATGCAGCAGTTGTTCCAACTGCACCATCTAACATTCCAACACAGACATTTGCCCTTGCATTTTCTAATCTGTCATATTGTCTTTTAAGTTCAGCTGCCCAGTTAGCAAATTTCATACCATAAGTTGTTGGAATTGCATGTTGACCATGAGTACGTCCAATACATACTTTAGATTTATTTTCATCTGCTAATTTAATAATAATTCCCGTTAATTTGATTATCTTCTCTTCAAGTACTTCAATAGAATCTCTAATTAATAAAGAATTAGAACTATCTACAACATCGTTAGATGTAGCTCCAAAATGAACGTATTCTCCTGCGTCACCTTCACATTGTTCTGCTAAACCTTGAACCATAGATGCAATATCATGTTTTTTAGCTCTTTCAATTTCATCTACTCTTTCAAGTTTAACATATTCAATGCTAGCTTTGGATTTAATTTCATCAGCATATTCTTTTTTAATAATTCCCAAATCTCCTTCAGCTTGTGCTAAAGCAGATTCAACATCTAACATTCTTTGTAATTTATTTTCACTTTCCCAAATTCTTTTCATTTCAGGAGTACCATATCTAAATTCTATTGGATGAATAGCCATTATAACACTTCTTTTAATTTAAATCTTCACAATAAGTAAATTATTACCAATATATTAAAATTATATAAAATAGTAAAACAGTAAAATTTACATAATTTAATATTATTATTAAATTTATTTTTTAAAATTAATATAATTAGTTATTTTTAGTGATTTTTTTATAAAATTAATATAGTCATTTATTTTTAAGTTTTCATTTGTGAAATTTTTAAAAATACTTTATCTTTTTTGAAATCTTTAAAAATATAAATTATAAAAATCTTTTTTAATTTAGTTTATATTAAAAAATTTGGCTAAATTAAAAAGAATAATGAAAAATTATTTAAAAAGAAAAAAGATAAAAATATTAAAATATTAATATTTAAAAATAATATTATAATAGTGATAATTTTAGAAATAATTATTTAAAAATTATTTAATTTTTAAAAAAAAAGGTAGTATAAAATGTGTGTAATAGTAATTAAACCTGAAAATACAAGTATATCCCGTGAAGATATAGAAGCCATGTATAAACAAAATCCCCATGGGGTTGGAATTAGTTATTATGATAAAGATAAAGATATGCTTGTGTGGAAGAAAGGTTTAACAGATTGGGACGAAATTGAAAAAATTGTAAATGACTTATATTCAGTTGAGGCTATTGTACACTTTAGATACGGTACTTCAGGACCTAATAATGCTATTATGTGTCACCCATTTCCTATAAATGAGGAAAATAGATTAGAAGGAGAGTCTAAAAAACTATTTTATCATAATGGTGAGTTAAAACCATTTGAACCTGAAGAAAATGCTCCATGCAGTGATGCTTATATCTTCTATCAGGATGTTATAAATAAAATAGATTTACCACTATCTCCTGAAATTGAGAAATGGTTTGATGACGGAATAAATAAAATGGCATTTCATACCACTAGCGGCATTCAAACTGTTGGAGAATACTACCCTTGGAATGGCCTGCAGGTCAGTAATCTTAAATTTACCAGATTTTTATTTGAAAAAAGTAAACCACGTAAAGTATTATCATTTATTAAATGGAATATTGTATTAAAATCAATTGATGGAGTTATTAGTGGTTTTACTAAATTAAAAGATAAAATAGAATAGATTAATTTAGATAAGTTTTTTTAAGCTTAATTTAAGAAAAATAGATAATTAATCACAATCAAACTTCTTTTTATTCTGTGATTAATGAATATAGATTAAAGTTCTAATTTTTGAAAAATTATAAAAATAAGAATAATAAATGCTCCGCCCGGGATTCGAACCCGGGTCTCAGGCTCGAGAGGCCCGAATGATTGACCATCTACACTAACGGAGCATGTATTAAAATAAATTATTTAATAGTTAATAAATAATTAAAATATCTTAAAGACATTTAATAATTTAAAATAGGGAAAACTTAAATTAAATCTTTTAAGATATTTAATAACTTAATAATATTTATGTGAATACACACTATAAACATTTTTATGCTTCATGACTAATTTTTCTCAAGGTTAAACCAATTGTATACTTTAATTCAACTTCATCAAATGGTTTAGGAATATAACCTTCAGGATTAGTACTAATAGCCTGAGCAGTACTTTCTTTATTAGTATTTGCAGTTAAATAAATTATAGGAAGATCTTCATATTTTGATTTTAATATTTTAGTAGTTTCAATACCATTTAAATCTCCTTTTAATGTAATATCCATTAAAACAAGATCAACATCATTATTATCAACTACTTCAATTGCTTCTTCACCAGATTTAACTGTTGAGACAACATTATATCCAAAATCTTCTAATTTTAATTTAATATCCAATGCTGTAATCATTTCATCTTCTACAACAAGAATATATTGAGAATTATTGAATTCCATATCATCTTCAAAGCCATCTTCTACAACATCTTCCTTAACTGATACATCTTCAACACTTTTATCTTCTACAACATCTTCCTCATTAATATCTGGGGAAGTATTTTCTTCACCTAACGCATTTTCAATAGCTTCTTTAAGACTAAATGGATTAAACGGCTTAGTTACATAACCTGAAGCACCTGTACCTTTAAATTGTTCTAAACTTTTTACATCAGAATGTCCGGTTAAAAATATTAAATGAGCATCTAAAGCCAAAATTTCTTTTGAAGCTTCAATACCATTCATTTTACCCTTTAAATTTACATCCATTAAAACTACGTCAGGACTTTCATTATTAGAGATTTCAATTGCTTTTTCACCAGTAGAAGCAGTACCAACAACTTCATACCCCATATCTTCTAATGTGAATCTCATATCAGTTGCAGTAATCAATTCATCTTCCACAATTAAAATCTTATTTTTATCTGACATTTAGCTACACACCCTATTTTTTGTTTTTTCTATAATTCAATATAGCCAAATAAGCAATACAAATAATTATAATTGCTATAAATATAATTAACTGAATATTTGTTAAAGTTGAACTTATAAATCCATAAATCAAAGCAAGACAAGAACCAAATATTAATAATAAAACGGCAGTGTGTTTTAAATCAAGTTCAACAACTCTATCTTTTAATTGATTTTTATTAGCACCTAACTGTTTTACATTATCATCATGCTTGCTTAATGCCAGTTCAATACTTTGTTGTAATTCACGATCATTGAAAGGTTTAGAAACATACCCATAAGGTCCAGTTTCAATTGCCTCATCAATAGTTGTATCATTAGTATTAGCTGTTAAATAAATAATTGGAATATTTAAACTTTCTACACTTTTTGTAACATCTATACCAGTTAAATTTCCTTGTAATGTAATATCCATCAAAACTAAATCTGGACGAGTTTCATTAATTTTTTTAATTGCATCTTCCCCTGTAGCAGCATTACCAAGAACATTATAACCAAAATCTTCTAATTTTAATTTTAAATCCAGTGCAGTAATCTGTTCATCTTCAACAATGAAAATTCCAATAGTATCTTCATCACTGCTGGATTTTTCATCTACAACAGTAACAACTGCTTGTTCATACAATTTCTCATCAACATCTTTTAATTTAGTTAACAACTCTTCTTTAGTTTCACTTTCATCTACAATTTGTTGAGCCTTAACAATTTTTTGATTTTCAAGATTTTGTCTGTTAACTGCAAGATCAATTGCCCTTTCAAGTTTTTTATTATCAAAAGGTTTAGTCAAAAATCCTGAAGCAGGTTTAACATTTGCCTCTTCAAATGTTTCATCATCAGCATTAGCTGTAAGATAAACTACAGGAATACCCATATTAAGAATCATTTTAGAAGCATCAATACCGCTTATTTCACCATTTAAGTGAATGTCCATTAGGACAAGCTCAGGTTTTTTAGATGCAGCCAAACGAACTGCCTCTTCACCACTTGCAGTATCCCCAATAACTTCATGTCCCATATCCTCAAGAGCAAATTTTAAATCTGTTCTTGTGATTAATTCATCTTCTACAACTAAAATTTTACGGCTCGCCATGATTTTTCACAACTGTAAAATTTATACTGAAAATCTTAAAACAAAACAGAAAATTGCAAGAACAACAGTAACAATAATTACTTGTTGAGGTGAAAGTTTAGGTCCAATACTTTCTTCATCAAAATATCTAACTAATCCAGCACCGGTTTGTGGCATATCAACTTTCTTATCTTTTTTTGCCATAAAATCACCATAAATTTTTTTCTTAAATGAATTTTTAATAAATTAAATAATCAAAATTCAACAATCTATAAAATTGATTATACAGATATTTATGAAATTACTATTATTTATATTATAGACTCATTTTTAAAAAAATAAAACCTTTTAGAAAAAATGAATTTTAAAAATTTTTTAAGCTAAATAAAAAATATATAAAAATAGTTTAAGGTGAAAGTTTAATTTTAAAAAAATAACATAATTATCAATTAAATCTAAAATATTTTTTAAAATAATATAGTGAAAATTTAAAAAAAAATAGTGAATAAACTTAATATATTTATATAATAAACTTATATAATTATAATATTATAATAATAAAACTTTTTTTTAATACTTTGGTTTTAAAAAATATAATTAAATAAAATAGATTATTTTTTAAAATTTGAATATTAAATAAACTTATTTTAAAGTTTAAATATTAAATAAAGATTATTAAAATTTAAAATTTTAAATTACTCTTATTAAATTACTTTAAATACAAATTCTTAAATTAAAAATTATATAATAAATTATTATTAATAATGGTGATTTCATGGAACATTGGATAGAGAGAATAGCTGAAGATTTAAGTGAAATGGATATTGAAAAACATACCATTGCAAGTGGTACATCCATTTCAGGTTCAATACATATTGGAAATTCATGTGATATATTTATTGCAAATGCAGTGGGAAAAGCACTTAAAAAATTAGATAAAGATGTTGAAGTTATCTGGATTGCAGATGATAATGACCCTTTAAGAAAAGTACCATACCCACTTCCTGAATCTTACTCCAAATACTTAGGTATGCCTTACTCTGCACTTCCATGTCCAGATGGATGTTGTAGTAACTTTGTAGAACATTTTGAAAAACCGTTATTTGATGTATTTGATGATTATGGAATAAACGTTACTGTTAAATCTGGTTATGAAATGTATAAAAATGGAGAATATACTGATTATATTAGAAAATCCCTTGAAAAACATAACGAGATTAGAGCAATATTTGACCAATATAGAAGAGAGCCTTTAAGTGAAGATTGGTTACCATATAATCCTATTTGTGAAGAATGTGGAAGAGTAAACACTACTACTGCATATGGATATGAAGGAGATAAAGTATACTACAGATGTGAATGTGGTCATGAAGGCGTATCTGACATTACTAAAGGTGAAGGTAAACTTACCTGGAGAGTAGAATGGGCTGCAAGATGGAAAATATTCAACACCACCTGTGAGCCATTTGGTAAAGATCATGCAGCAAGTGGTGGAAGTTATGATGTAAGTAAAGTCATATCAAAAGAAATCTTTGATTATGATGCACCATATCCAATTCCATATGAATGGATTACTCTTGACGGTGAAGCAATGAGTAAATCCAAAGGGGTTTTCTTTGCACCTAATGAATGGTTAAAAATTGGACCTGCTGAAAGTTTAAATTATTATCTCTTTAGAAGCAAACCATTAAAACCTAAAGATTTCTCACCTAAAATGAAATTTTTAGACTTGATGGAACAGTTTGATACTGTTGAGAAAGTATACTATGGTGAAGAGGAAGCACCATCAGAAAAAGAAGGAAATAAATTTAAAGAAATCTATAATGTATGTCAAATAGAAGAAAACCAACCATTACCATTTAGACCACCTTACAGATTCCTTGTAAATGCTATTCAAATTGCCGGTGCAGATAATTTAGAGAAAATCTTTAACATATTAAAGAAAAACTCACAATTATCTAAAAGTTTTGAAGATAAAGAATTTGGAGATTTAAACCAGAGGGAACTTGCCCAATATAAAGAGAGAATAAATAATGTAAAATACTGGTTAGACAATTATGCACCAGGATTTGTTAAATTTGAAGTCCAATATAATTCAATTCCAAATTTACCTTTACAGGAAGAGCAGAATGTGTTTTTAAATGATCTTGCAGATTTACTTGAAACACATAAATTTGAAAATGCTCAAGATTTACATGATGCAATGTATCAAATCTTAGACAAACATGGACTAAAACCTCAAAAAGCATTCCAAGCAGTATATAAAATGCTCCTTGGTAAAAAACAAGGACCAAAAGCAGCATCATTTATTATGTCTTTATATGACGACTTTGTTATTAAAAGATTAAGAAAAGAAAAATAGATATTTATCTATTTTTTATTTTTTTAATTTAAATCCTATTTTTTAAATTTTTAGTTTAATGCTGTTTTTAATATTTAATTTAAACCCTAATTTTTTATTTTTTTAAGTTTAACCCTGTTTTTAATATTAAATTTTTATAATACCTATTATATTGAATGTTAAATTAAAATTTCTTTATTAATTCTTTAAAATAAATAGAAGAAATTAAAATTAAGTTTAATAAAAAATAGCTAGTTTAAATATAATAGTAATAAAAAAATAGAAAAAAAGTAAAAAGAGAAAATAATGATTAAATTTAGCCTCTTAATCTTGATAAGAAACCTTTACCTTGTTCGTCTTTTAAGTTTTCAGACAAATTACTATTTTGTTTTTTAAGGTTCTTGATTTCTTTATCTTTATTGTTAAGTTCTGTATGAAGCTTATCATTATTTTTTTGTTTGTTTGATAGAGAATCGTTTAAATTATCAATTTGATTTTCTAATTTAACAATAGTTTCAGCATATTCTTCTTTTAACTCTTGTTTGAAATCTTGTAATTTTTTAAGTTCTACTTTTAAATTTTCATTTTCATCTTGAAGATGAGGAACAGATTTTTCTGAAACTTCAGTTAATTTATTTTCTGCAACTTTAAGATCTTTAGATAATTTATTATTTTCTTCTTTTAATCTTTCAATCTCCATATCTTTTGCATTATCTTCATCATCTACAACTTCAACAGTTTCTTCTTTTGGAGCTTGAAGAGCAGTGATTTCTTCTTTTAAGTTTGCATTTTCTTCTTCTAATTTTTGGTATTTTACTTTAAGAAGAGCAAGTTCTGCACCTGCTTTAGTATAAGTTTCACTTAAATCTGCATTAATATCTAATTGATTAAAATACTTTTTAGTACAGTCATCTAATGCATCAGTTAATTCTTGTTTAATTTGTTTTAATTCCTTATTCTCTTTTTTTAAGTTAGGAATAACTTCATTTGTCAAATGATTAAGTTCGTTTGCTTGGTTTTTCATTTTACTTTCTGTTTGTTCTAATTTTTCTTCTTCGACCATTTAAACCACTTTACATACATACATAGTTTAAGACTAGTTAAATTCGTATAAAGTTATATGACAAAATTCAATCTTAATTTAAGATTATATCAACTACATTATTTATATTTTTTAATAGTTTATAAAATTTTTTAAAAAATAAAATATTTCTAAAATATAAAAAAATCAAAAAATAATTTAAAAAATTTAAAAAAAATTATACATTACATTA
>CAYQMW010000032.1:0-16894 GCA_964418715.1 uncultured Methanobrevibacter sp.
ATTAGTTTTATCTAAAACATTCAATACAATTAAAAGTCTATGCACGGACATATAAATATATAACTATCATGACTGATAGGAAAGCCATATTTATAAAACTATTTATTTATTCAGCCATTGGAAGGTATACAGATAATTGATTTTATAATGTAGTAGATTAAACAGATATGTCTAACAATGAAAATAATTAATCATGTATGCAAGCAAACATGAGAGCTTATAAAAATAGACATATTCCAGATGACAAATGTATACGAATTAGTAAAAAAAGAAGAATTGTAGATGTTAAACATCTACTTTTTGATTTTTGCAGTCTTTTTAGCTATTGCATTACCATAGCTTGCTTGGTATTTGATTTTTTTACCCACTTTGAGCTTCTTGAGAACATTCTTTTTAATGGTTACTCTTAATAACCATATTTACCATTTTAGAGAAAAAATATTAGTATATGATATAAAAAAAGAAAATAATAAATTCCAATATGGAATTTACTTAAAATATTTTTATGATTTTATTGGAAACTTATTATAAGTTTTAGTTCTCTTTTTAATCTCTTCAAAGGAATCATCAATTAATAATTCACCATCTTTAAATACGGTTCGCAGCTGATCTTCACCAGGAGTATCTATTGGAACAGTGGTGAAATTAAAATTATCATCCTTTAATAATTTGAATCTTCCTTTTTTAGATTTCTTACTTGAATCTAATGGCTTTTTAAATATATCTACCCACTGATTATTTCTAAGTTGAGCAGAACATTTAAACGCATTTCTTTGAGTATCCCTATTTACAGAAGTATGTAAACCACCACCCATACCAAAGATTATATTCTCAGCTGCCCAACCATTGGATTTAAGGGCAAAAAGAATATCCCTGATTTTATGATAGTCTAAACCATCACCCCAAAGAAGACCGATGTTTTCATTGAAAAGTTTATAGCCTTTATCATTCTTATAAGTTCCAAAACCATCTTCAATTATTTCAAGACAATCGAGAGTAGTGGAAATAGGTTCGCCACTATCAGGTCTAAATACTACTTTATTTCCTTCAGTTTTCTTGAGGAATTTTCTTATTTCATCATTTAGTTTCATACCTTCAAAAGATGCATTTTCAAGGAAATTCTTATAGTTATAACTGTCAATAACCATTGATAAAATACCATCATGTGCACTTTTTACAACATTTATAGCCTGATCCATTTCACCATCAGGACCCATAGCAGTCATTACACTATGTTCTGTTGCCTGAACTGAAAAACCCTGAATTTCATTAGTATTATAATAGTTTTCAGCAACAGAAAGTGCAGGGACAGTATCTGTACCGGAAAAACTTAAAAGATGTGCAGAACCTGCAAGTCTTGAAGATTCAGTTGAAGTTGAACCACGGTATCCGAAATCATGTAACATAAAATTAAGATTATCCTTACTTGATGAGGTTACATCAAGGTAAAAGTTACATAATTTTTTTATCTCACAGGATAATGTAGCAATTGTTGATGGATACCATACCTGAAGAAGTAATGATTCAAGATAATTAGGTAACCAGTATGCACGTTTGTCTGTATTTTCAACAGTCATTAATGCATTAGATACATTTACAGGAGTACCTTCAGCAACTGCTTTAATTTCTATTGGAAGTTTACCGTCAAGTTTCTCTACAATATACATCCAATCTTCAGTGTTAAAAATACCTGGTGCAATATGTGCATCTACAATTCTTTCAGCTTCGGTTACCTTTTCTTCAGTAACTACTGTGCCTACAAGGTATTTTTTTAGAATATACTGCAGTCCGTAAAAAATAGTTTTATTAAACTCTGCACCACTTCTACTTTCAAGATAGGAATAGATTTTCTCTGTTCCTTTCGGATACAGGTAGTGGTGTGTCAGTTTATAACTGTCTGTTAATAAACAAATATTGTTTTCAATCATATATACACCCCTTTTCTATTTAATTGAGATGTTATCATTTATAAAACTTTGGGAAAATATTCAAAAATTTTAGTAAATTATAAACCTATTAACCAATAATAGATAATTACTGAATATACTTTGAATATTTTTTATAAATTATATTCTAAGTTTTTATAAAATTTAAAATTTAATATTAACTGTATAAAATCAGTATATATAAATATTCATAAGAAAAAATATGGTGAAAACTAGTATGCAAAAGAAAAAATATTTATTTTTAGTACTGGTATTTTTTGTTTGTCTTTTAAGTATCACAGCCATTAATGCTACAGAAAACCTGGCAGACAATACTCTTAGTACTAATTAACATCAGGAATTTACTTTAGAAGAAAACAACTTCGAAGATCTTTCAACAAACAGTGTTGAAAACAAAAACAGCGAAGTTATTTTAGAAGAAAGCAAGGAGAATGAAGACAATCTTTTAGAAAATGGAAATACCCCTACATTAACAGCAACACCACTAAGTTTTAAACAATTAAACGAAACTATTAATAGTAACACTAATGCCACAATCTATTTAACAGACAATTATACTTACAATAGCGGGTCAGACTCTAATTTTAAAAATGGTATTTTAATTGACAGGGATTTAACTATTTATGGAAACGGGATTACAATAGATGGAAATAGAATGGCACGAATATTCAATGTAAGCTCTGATAATCTTAATGTTAAATTCTACAATATAAATTTTATAAAAGGTAATGGATATGAAGGTGGAGCAATAGCATATGGAAACGCATACAACTGCACATTCCAACAAAATAATGGAACCCACGGAGGAGCAATAGCATATGGAAACGCATACAACTGCACATTCACAAAAAATACTGCAACAAATTATAATGAAGATATAGAAGGACTGGGTGGAGCAATAGCATATGGAAACGCATACAACTGCACATTTACAGAAAATAGTGTAATATATAATACGCCTCGTTATAATGCTCCAGGATATGGTGGAGCAATAGCATTTGGTAATGCTACAGACTGTACATTCATAAAAAACAATGCAATTAAGGATGGTGGTGCAATATATAGAGGCACTGCATACAACTGTACATTCATAAAAAACAATGCAACCAACGGAGGAGCAATTTACCAAGGAAATGCACACAACAGCACATTCATAGGCCATAACATACCATGGTATGGAGGAGCAATTGATACGGGCAATGCAACAGGCTGTACATTTATAAATAACACCGCAAAAGGAGGAGGAGCATTTTACAGTCTAAATGCACCTATTTTCATGTATAACTGCACATTCATAAACAACACAGCATTTCAATTTAGTGGTGGTGCAGTACTGGCTTATGGTAATATATCTTCCTGCATATTCATAAACAATACTGCAAATGAAACAGGAGGAGGCTTGTGGTGGAGCGGTATTGTATCAAACTGCACATTCATAAACAACACCGCAAACTATGCAGGTGGAGGACTAGTTAAAGGAAATGCGTACAACTGTACCTTCACACAAAACAAAGCAAAATCCGGAGGAGCAATATTTACAGGTAATGCAACAAACTGTACATTCAAATACAACATAGCAACCGAAGAAGGTGGAGCACTAAAGAACGGTACTGCAACAAACTGTACATTTGTACAAAACAATGCAGGAACTGGAGGGGCAATATATCAAGGAAATACAACAAACTGTACATTCACACAGAACAATGCAACATTAGGAGGAGCAATCCATACCGGTAATGCATATGTATGCAGATTTTCAAAAAACACAGCAATCCAAGGAGGAGCAATAAACAATGGAAATGCATATTTCTGTGTGTTCACACAAAACAATGCAGAATATGGAGGAGCAATAATTTTTGGTGATTCCTATTCCTGCTCATTCACACAAAACAATGCAACTTTCGGAGGAGCAATCCATACTGGTAATGCATATATAAGCACATTCACACAAAACAATGCAAATGACGGTGGAGCAATAAACTACGGAAATGCGACAAATTGTACATTTACAAAAAACACAGTAAACCAAAGTGGAGGAGCAATAAACAATGGTAATGCATATATAAGCACATTTACACAAAACAATGCAAATACAGGTGGTGCAATAAACAACGGTGATGCATACTTCTGCCTATTCACACAAAACAATGCAAGTACAAGTGGAGAGATAAACAATGGTAATGCATATTTCTGCACATTTTACCCATTAGCAAGTAAAATCACTGGAAGTGATGTTACCACAATATATAATGAAGACAAAAACTTAATCATAACACTAAAAGACAGTGATGGCAACCCAATAACCGGAGCAACATTAACCATAACATTAGATAATACTAAAAAATACACCACAGATGGAAATGGCCAAGTAAAAATCAATATTGCTACATTAACTCCTAAAACTTATAGTGCAAAAATTATTTACTCTGGTGACAGTCATTTTAATAAATCCTCCCATAGTGTTAAAGTTACAGTTAAAAAAGCTACACCAAAAATAACTGCAAGTGCAGCTAGTTATAAATTAAATGTTAAAAGTAAAAAATATACCATAACTTTAAAAAATAACAAAAATCAGGTTTTAAAATCTGCAAAAGTTACTTTAAAAGTTAATGGTAAAACTTACAGTGCTAAAACCAATACAAATGGTGTAGCTACATTTTCAATTACTAATCTTAAGAAAATTGGCAAATTCCCTGCAGTCATAACTTTCCCTGCAACCAGTTACTACAACACAATTACTAAGAAAGTTACTATAACTGTAAAAAAATAGGTGCTTAAAATAAAATTTTAAACAAAGAGTTTTATTTAAAACTCTTTTCTATTTCTTTTTTTAAATAATAACTTTTAATTGAATCTTTTTTTAAATAACAATTTTAAATTGAATATACACCCAACTATTTAATTTAGAAAAACACTGTTTTCAACTATAACCCACTTAATTAAATAAAATAGAAGACATAATCACAAAAAACATGAGAAAATATCCATATTTAGTGAGTGAAAAAAATATATTAAAATCTATAAAAATATAAAATAAAATAAATATATTAAATTAATAGATTAAATATAAGTTTAGCTAATAAAATTCTTAATTATTATTAATAATTATTATTAAATTTAGAAATTTACTAAAAATAAATTCTAATCAAATAACTTAATAAAATAAAATTCAAAAATCCTAAGTCAAGTAGGTGTAAAATTAATGTTACGAGATATTAAATTAAATTATTTTACTGCAAGCCACAGAGTATGCCAACCTGAAGAAACACTTAAAAACAATGAGGAAAAATTAAGAACCGCAGGAATTACAAGAATTACAGACATAACTGATCTTGACAGAGTAGGCATACCGGTCTTTTCAGCAATCAGGCCAACAGCACAGGGAGGTGCCGTTAGCGTTTATGCTGGAAAAGGTGCTGAGAAAAAACAGGCAGAAGCATCTGCTATGATGGAAGGTTTTGAAAGATATTCTGCTGAAATGCAAGACATTGATAAGGAGAAACTTATTGTTTCATCTGTTGAAGATATGGATGGAGAAAACTTTATTAATCCAAAAGACTTATACTTACCACCCAATATAACAGATCAAATTTTAGATGTTACTGTACTTGAATGGTATCCATGTATTGATATTGTAAGTGAAGAGGAATATTATGTTCCTGCAAATGCAATATTCCACCCATATATCCCTGCAAATAAAAGTGCAACACCATTATTCAGAGCAAATACTAATGGTCTTGCATCAGGAAATGTTTTAGAGGAAGCTGTACTTCATGGAATATTTGAAGTTATTGAACGTGATGCATGGAGTATATTTGAACTTGTCCATAAAAACAAAAGACAAATCGATAATGACAGTATTGAAAATGAGGTTGTAAGAGACCTTCTTGATAAATTTAAAGCTCAATCAATTAATGTTAAATTAATGGACATTACAAGTGATGTTGGAGTATGTACTGTTACAGCATCAAGTGATGATGATGTTTTAAGAGATCCTGCACTTTTAAGTTTAGGTGTTGGTACACATCTAAATCCAGATATTGCAATTATACGTGCATTAACTGAGGTTGCACAAAGTAGGGCAACACAGATTCACGGTACTCGTGAAGACACTACCCGTGCTAACTTTATGAGACATGCAGGTTATGACAGGATGAAAAAGATCAACCGCCAATATTATGATGATGAAGATGTTAAAATCAGAAGAGAGGACATAGCTGATTTAAGTAGTGACTCCCTTAAAAAAGATATTGAAACATGTAAAGAACGACTTATAAATTGTGGACTTGATAAGATTTTATATGCAGATCTTACAAGAGAAGAGATTGGAATCAGTGCATGTAGAGTCGTTATACCTAAGATGGAAGTTTATACTGTTGATTCAGATAGACGTGGCGAGAGATTTAAAATGTTTTGTTAAATAGTTATTTCATAATAATACTTATTTACTGCTAACTAATAGATATTTACTGATAATAATACTTATTTTAATAAAAAGGTTTTAAAATGGAAAATAATAAGAAAATAATTGTATTTACTGGTTTAACCATTCCTTTTGATGAAGCGGGCGAAATATTAGATGCCAAATACCTTGCCCCAATTAAAAGAGGAGACCTGTTTAACTTACTTGAAAATGAAGAAGACATAGATATTATCCTAATCATTGATGGTCAGTTCCACAATACTCCAGCAGTAGCACATAAGGAAATTATACTTGCACTGGATAAAGGTATAAAAATTGTTGGAGCAAGTAGTATGGGTGCACTTAGAGCATCTGAATTAGATACACTTGGAATGATTGGAATAGGATATGTTTATAACGAATATAGAAATGGAAATATTAAATCTGATGATGATGTAGCAGTTATCCTTAACCCTGATACTTATGAAGCATTATCAGAAGCACTTGTAAATATTGACTATAAACTTGAAGGTGCAAAAGAAGAAGGAATTATTAGCAAGGAAGAAAAAGAGGAACTCCATAATATTGCAAAGAATATTTATTATCCTCATAGAACCTATCCTAAAATATTTAAAGAATCAGCACTTAGTGATGATAAGAAGAATAAACTTATTAGATACATTAACCAACATGAAGATATTAAAAAACAGGATGCAATAGAAGCATTAAAATATGTTAAAAAGTTAGCATATGAGATTTAAAGTTTATTAGACATGTCGATTATTTAATAGCCTAAAAGAAAACTTAGAATTATTATATATTTAATTTTTAATTAATTTTTCAATTTATCCAATAATTCAATTAATATAAATTAATTAATTTATCCACAAACACTATTAAAAATAAAATAAAATAAAATAAAATAAAATTTATCCATATACACTGTTGAAAAAAAGAGATTTAGAAAACTAAGAAATAAAGGTTAAAAAATGGAATATGGAGAGAAAATTAATAAACTTAAAGAAATATTAAAAAACAAAAAAGTGGCTTTAGCCTTTTCAGGAGGTGCAGACAGTAGTCTGCTTGCAGATATTTTAAAGGAAGTTTCATATGATACAATACTTATTACATTTGACAATGGAATCTTCCCTCATGATTTTGTAGAAAAGAGCAAAAAACAGGCAGAATACTTTAATCTTAAACAATATTTCGTTGAAGATGACTTCCTAAAAGATGAGGAATTGGTAAAAAACACAGCCAAACGATGTTTACTCTGTAGAGAAAAAATGTATTCAAAGATTAAAGCCGAGGCTCAAAGACATAATATTGATATTGTTGTTGATGGAAATAATATAAGTGATTTTCTTGATGATAGACCTGGAATTCTTGCAAAATATAATCATAAGATTGAAAGTCCGCTTATTGATGCGGAAATGGAAAAATCTGATGTTTACAGATATTTAAATGAAAATAATATCTCATACCTTAAGTCTACGACTTGCCTTGCAACCCGAATTAAAACCAATACTGATGTTAACTGCAATAATATTGACAAGGTTAAAAATGCCGAGAGGATTTTAGAAGAAATTGTAGAAAATAATGTTTTTAAAGTAAGAGATATTGACAACTTGGCTTTAATTGAAAGTGAAAATATTGACATGCTATTAAATAAAAATACTCTTCAATTAATTGAAAGCAAACTTAAAAACATAGGTTTTAATAAGGTGTCCATTAATTTATCTTACATAAAAAATGATAATGAAAAACTCTTCAATCCTACCCCATATGAAAGTGAAGATAAAATTATAGACAAGGTTAAACTTCCATATGGCATTGATATTGAAAATACAAAAACAGAACTTGAAAAGGTATTTGAGAATATTGAAATAACAGAAGATGGAAATATTCTAAAATTTAGTAAAAATAATATTGAAATAAAGATTTTTAAAACAGGAGAAATAGAAATTGAAAAAACAGATATGGATAGGGAAGAGAAAATCTTTATTGAAATCCTAAAAAGAATGAGA
The DNA here is from genome assembly GCA_964418715.1 of uncultured Methanobrevibacter sp. Lineage (GTDB taxonomy): Archaea > Methanobacteriota > Methanobacteria > Methanobacteriales > Methanobacteriaceae > Methanarmilla. Next base: position 8,376 of record CAYQMW010000032.1, read on the forward strand.
AGAAGTGTCTAGAGCAATATAAAGAATTAAAGAGATAGAGAATTAAAGAGACTCGCCAACATACTGACGTTTCGGTTTATTTAATTCTTCCTGTCTTTTTTTATAAGCTTCCTCATATTTTTTTAAAACTATTTTAGGAGTTTTAAGTACACGATAAATATTGCCTTCATAAGGTTTTTCTTTTTTCTTTCTCTCTTCATTTAAGTTAGAAATAGTGAACTGACCACATTCAACACTAAATTTAATATTGTCTGCTTCAACACTGTTTAAGGTAATTGAAATAGCGCTTGCATGGTCTAAATCATCATCTGCAATAAGTGTGTAATCCATAATTAAAACTTCATGAGGAATAAACTCATTGACAGTTCTTTTAATAACTGATTCAAATAAATCCAATAAATTCTTAACAATCGGATCATTATTCCTTCTATAAGTAGCTAAAATCGGACCTAAAAGTATCTCATTTTCAACAAAATCATCTTCAATTCTAGCCCGGACTATAATTTTTCTTTGTGAAGTTCTTATTACCAAAATAGGTTCAGATGACATTCTTTTATTCTCCAACTTTTAAATGAAATATATTTTTAGAATTTAAGTTAAGTAGTTATTAAAATCAATTATAATTAAAAATTTTAAATACAATAAAAATTATTAAAAAAAGAAAAATGTAAGAAGAATGATTATTCTTCTTCAAGAAGTGCTTCCATTAAGTCACTAGCACGAACAAGACCTAAAATTTCCCCGTCAACATCAGTTACAGGAATTTGTTCAATATTTTCTTGTTTCATTTTTTTAGCACAGTCAGTTACTTTAGTTTTATTATTAGCAGTAGCAACTTCCCTGGTAGCAACATCTTTTACTAATTTATCAGTAAATTTGAGACGGTTTTTCTCAATATAGAGAATAGAAGTACTATCCCAAGACCATTTATCTCCTTCAGTACCAACTGTAGAACTGTGTTCAGTTCTCTCAGAGATAATTTCACTTTCAGCAATGAAATCTGTTTCAGTTAAAATTCCAGTTAATTTACAACTACTGTTTAAAGCTAAAATAGATTTTAAACCGAAGAATTTCATTGATTCGAAAGCAACATTTAATGGAGATTCATCCCATGTAGTTGGAACAGTTCTAATCATATACTTTTCAACAGGAATATTAATATCTAATTTTGCAAGTGCTTGAGTTACAAGATCAAAGGATGTAACAATTCCAACAAGTTCGTCATCATCATTTACTACAGGTACTCTTCTAATGTCATTTTCTAACATTCTTTTAGCTACGACGCCAACTTCTTCATTAGCTTTAGCAGTGATTAACTCTCTGCTCATTAGAAGAGCAATTTGTTCTTCATCAGGATTATTGATTAAATCTGATCTGGTTAAAATCCCAACAACTTTTTTAGTGTCTCCTTTAGTAACAGGTACAACTGATACATTTTCTTTTTTCATTAAATCTAAAGCAGTATATCTATTACCTGGAACAGAAACACTAACAACGTTTTTAGAGACTATTCTTTTAATTAACATAATTCCACCGTTTTTAATAAATTAATAAATATAATTTCTATTAAATAGAAAATCTTCATTTTCTTTTCTTTTTGCCCTATTTAATAACAATACTTTGTCGTTTAATTATTTTTATATTAAATATATTTTAAACTAAATTAAATATAATACTCTTAAGATTATTTGAAAACTACAAAAATAGTTAATTTTAATTAACTTTTAGTAAAATTTAGTATTTTTTAATATTAGATAAAAATATTTTTTTAATTTTTTATTGTTTTAATAATTATTAAATTTTAAACATAAATCTATATAGTTAATATATATTTTAATTATTAATATAGTTAATATTTTATTTTAAATAATATTTAATCTTTAACTTAATACTTATTATTAAATTTTAATTTAACTAAAATTTTAAACATAATCTAATATTTAATTTAATTTTATTAAATTTTAAAGGCAAATAAACTTTTTAATTAACTACAAGAACTGAACATGAGGCTGATTTAACAACCTTTGTTGCTACACTTCCCATTAAAAATCTATCAAAACCACTTTTACCAGAACTGCCAATTACAATTAAATCAACATTTTCTTCTTCAGCCACATCAAGTATGACAGCAGCAGGAGAACCTTCTCTAATAACTGACGTAATTTTTATATTACTATCCATTTCGTCTTTTAAAGCAGTTACCTTATTCAGATTTGCTTTTGTTTCCTCTTTTAGCAATTGGTTGATTTCATGTATTGTATCCTCAGAAGGTAAGCCTATAGAAAAACTATTTTCAATTACACTTACTGCAATAATTTCAGCACCGGTTTTCTCAGCTAAGAAAAGTGCATGCTTTTCTGCATTTTCTGAAAATTTAGAACCATCAGTTGGTAATAATATTTTTTTATACATAAAAAAATCTCCTTTATCCTTTAAAACACATTATAACAAATACTTTTGAAGGAATTGGAAAGTTAATATTTCTAATTAATTCTATTAAATTGTAATAAAAATTGATAATTCGATAAACTATATTTTTAAAACCTAAGTTTAAAATTAATTAAATATTATTTTTTAAAAAACCAAATTGACTGATTTTTTATAAAATTTATAAAATTATTATAATAATGCTAATTACTATAATCTATAATTCTATTTTTATTCATTACATATAATATATTTTGTGTTTCACACCTGTTTATTATACTAAGATAAGGGTCATTTGAAATCTGTTTTGTTATCATTAATTGGACATCATTACCAGGACCAATAACAGATTTGCCTATAATATCATATAAAAGTTCATTTGTTAACATAAGTTTAGTATGATTAGTTGTTGCCATTTTTAAGAAATCCGATGGGTTGAAATATTCCCTATAATATGCCCTTGATAATTTAAGTGAAAACTCCAAATCCCTCATAATATTAGGAGAATTTAACATTAAATTGTCAGAACCAATAAACGGAGAAATACCCTCATTTAATATTTGTTTAATTGGCGGTATTCCTATATTTAATGTGGCATTTGCTCTTGGACATAAAACAAGATTAGTGTTTGAATCCTTAATCTTTTTAATGTCCTCATCTGAAGCCTGTGTAGCATGGACTATCTGATCAAATTTAGAGTCAATTGCCCTTTCTATTTCACTTTGACCGGTTTTATCAATAGATTTATTGTTTGCAGATACTGATTCTGATACATGGATTGAAGATATCTTATTTTTCTTTGCACATTGTGTTGTGATTAAATCTGCAACCTCTGTTGACACCTCACCAAAACCACTTAAACCAATACCGTCAGCCACATTAAGGATTTTACGTAGTTGTTTTTTAACAAGGCCCATATCAGGGTCCTCACCGTAAAAACTGCTGTCACGACCAAGAATAATAGGATTAACTGGTATATCTTGAGCTGCTTTTTGAAGCATTTTAACTCCTTCAACACCACCTTCCCTATAATCAATAAAATGAGTAGTTCCACTAAGTAACATGTCCACCATAGATACTTTCATATTATTAATAATTTCCTCTTCATCAGAATTTCGAAGTGCAATATGTTTTATACCATCTGGAGGTTGTACTATCTCAGATAAACTTAAACCATCACCTTCATCTTTAATAATAGAATCTCCAATATGAGTATGACCATTTAAAAATGTTGGAGAAATAATACAATTTGTTGCATCAATAATTTCGCCTTCTCTAATGTCAGGACCTATTTCCAATATTTTTCCATTACCAATAAGGACATTTTCCCTTACAGGATCTAAATTTAAGCCTTTTAAAACCAATCCATTAACTATAGTTAACATGATTATAGATAGTTTTTATAAGTATTTAATTATTTTGATGAATAGTAAATAAAAAGGTAAGACAATAATTTACTTCTTCTTAATGAATTGTTTTTGTTTATAAAATACCTATTTTTATTAAAATAAGATTTAAATAATTAATATAAGAGTATGTAAACTTTAAAAGAAAATTATCCTTTGTAGAAATGAAAATTAAATCTTAAAAAATAATATAAATTACAAAATATAAAATAGTAATGAATAAAAAATTACCTGTTTTTTAAAAAAAATATGATGGAGGTGATTTCATTCAAGAGTTAAACATTAGACACTTTTATAGGAATATCGTCCGTGTAAAAGACCATTATCGTATTAAGCATAATAACAAAGATTATGGTGAATTCAGTAAATTAAGCGATGCACTATATGAAAGAGACTGCTTAATATATTGTAACTTTGACTATGACCTGCTTGTAGAATGTGACCTTGAAAACAAATATGAAAATATGAACCTACCTCCATTTCCAGAAAAACGGCCTCGAGGACAGATAAAAGGTAAAAAAATTGATAAAAGTAAAATCGAAGGTCGTATTGAATTTAATCATAAAATAAACAGGTTTTTAGTTGTAAAAGGAGATACACAATTCGGCTCCTATGACACAATGACAGAGGCATATCTGGTAAAGAAAACATTAATGGAAAATGATTGGAATCCTCAATCCCTAAAGGAAATCCAGAAAATTAAGGAGAATATGAATAAAGAAACTGTTAAAAAAGATTCATACAAATTACCAACATATTGTCCTAAATGTAGTAATAAAGTAAATGATGATACAGTAAATTGTCCTTTCTGTGGTGTGAATATTAAGGAATATAAGATTTAGAATTTATAGAAATTAATGAATAATATTAAAATAAATCCGAATTAGAGTTTATAGAAAATAATTGATATAAATAAACATCATTAACAAAGACATAAAGATAAAAAAGGCATCATAATAATAAAAAATGGTTTTAATATGATTATAGAGGCAATCAAATCAATTATAGAATTAGAAAAAAATCCATACATTTCACTGGAACTGGATACAGTTTTAGGTGAAGTTTTAACAATGGTTAAATGGGAGATAAAAAAATCATTTCCTGGATTTGACTTTATATCCTACTTTGACGGTGATTGTCCAACAATCGAAATCCTATCAAAAGAACAGACAACAACTGACCTTTATGTTAAAATCATGATTGACTCTGCTAAAAATGGATACGCCATTAGTCTAAACCATGACTGGCTTAAATTTAAAGATACAACAAAATTTGTTGGAGACGATATAATATATACACTTACAGAAAATATTAGAAAAATACCAGCAGATTTTAAACTATTAAATAACTATTATGGAAGTTCCTCATGGGACGAGATAAAAGAAGTTCATCTTATATCACGATTTTACAATATAAATAATTCAGTTGATTATGAACTTATAAGTGGAATTGATGATGTTTTACAAATCTATATTGATTTATTAATTGACCTTGAAAGTCTTGGAGATTTCAGCATTATAGATGATATGATGGAAATCTTTAAAATATATCCTCTTGAAAAGGAAGGTTTTCCACATAACCTTTTAGGTTATGAAATTATAAGCTATATGAAATATGATTTATATGAAACCATAAGAAAGATTTACCATAAACTTCCTGATGATTTAAGAGTATCCTTTAGAGTAGCAAATGATGAATATGCATTAAGTCCAAAACTTTCTTATGACTTGAATCAATTTTCAACCAGTATTTTTTATAGAGACGGACTTATACTTGGTATGACATTTGAATGTACGGAAAAGTCATTGAAGTTTTACATATCACAGGATTTAGATAGAATTAACTCACCCCGTGAAGCAAATAAAATAGGTAAAGCATTAATTGGTTCTGTTGAAAAAATCACTACTGATTTGGATTTTGAAGACATTGAAAAAACAGAACTGATGCATATTGAAGAGAGTGGGAAATATTATGATGTTTATCGTTTCCACTGGATATGCTCTAAAAGAATATTAATAGAGGATGTAGATGATTATATATTAATTGAAGAGTTTAAGAAATTTAAAGACATTTATGATAAGATAAGTGAAGATTACAAGTATTTAAGATCTTTTTATGATGAATTTGAATTAGATGGAAATAGTTCAAGCGCTGAAGTGAAAGAAGATAATTAGTCATTACTCATTAATTCAGTGTACTTGGATTTGAAGGTAATCTTATATGTTAATCCTTCTTCATTAATTACTTCAACACCTGCATTTATTTGATTTGCAAGTACATTGATTAATAAGAAACCTAAACTTTGAGGATCATTTAAATTGACATCATCAGATAAACCTATACCATCATCCCTGAAAATGACAGAAATATCATAAATACTTTCAAGCATTTTATTATCTATCCTTTTTTCTGAAACCTTAACAGATACAATATTTAAATATATTTTCTCACATTCAGAATAATATATTGCATTATTTGTTATCTCATTAAACATAAATCCAATATCATTAGCCATATCCGCATCAACAAATGCATCTTCAGCAGTAACATCAAGAACAATATTTGATTTATTATATTTTAAAAGACCTTCAATAAGACGTGGAATAAAAGTTTTAAGATTAATATGTGTTAGACTATTGGATCTGTGAATACTTTCATAAACATTAGCCATAGCATTTACCCTATTTTGAATAGAACCTACAATCTTCTCAGGGTTATTACCCTTATACCTTATATCCATATCAATTAGAGAAGACAATATCTGAAGATTGTTTTTTACCTTATCATGTAATTCCTGAAGCAATATTTCATTACTTTTAAGCAATCTTTCAAGATGGTTTTTATTTTCAACAAAATCAGTTATATCATGATAGAAGAAAACATAACCTACAAGATTTGAGTCATTATCATATTTAAGTTTTACAAATGTTTCAATATGTTTAATATTTCCTTTTGCAGTTTTGATTCTTTGAACAAATTTAGCCTCAGGATTATCCAAACTGGTCTTTTTGAGATTTTCCTTCCAGATATGTTTATCTTCCTCAAGTACAAAATCAGTGAAATCCCCATCATAATCTTCATCTTCAAGTTCTACAAGTGCCAACATATCAGAAGTCCAATTAAAACTTTCACCTTTTTTATAATAACTCATTGCCATTTCATTAAATTGAATAATGCTGTTAAGGTTTTCTTGAAGTTCTATTGCTTCATCAGATTTGCGTCTGTATTCATCTTCAAATTTAATTTGTTCTGTAATATCCTGAATAAAACCAATATAACCTATTGAAGAGTAAGAACCCTGAAGCTGTTTACCATATGCAAGAATAGATTTTTTCTTACCATTAACATCAATATCAAATAACAAAGTATGTTTTTTACCGTCATTAGCTATGTTTTTATTGCTTTCTTCTATTTTATCAATTAATCCAGGAATAAGTTCTCTATGTTCATCTGCCATTACAGGAGCTCTCTCCAAAATATCATAAAAACCGTTGGACCAGATATACATATCCTTTCCATAATCATAAATAAAATGTCCTGATTTAACCAAATCTTCTGTTAAGTCTAATTGATTTTGAGTGAAATGGAAATTAGATTGAATATCTTTGAATTTAGTAATATTCTTATAGATAAACACTGCTACAGGCTCATTTTGATATAGCATACGATAAGCATCTACATCATACCAGTAAATACCGGAATCAACCATTATACCCACTTCATCATGGGCTGAAAATTTATAATCCACCATAATCTGATTATATAAATCAATTAATCTGTTTTTATAACGCTCATTAATTAAAGATGTAGGCATATGTTCCATGTTAAAATTCTCAATATCCTCAAGACTCACATGAGTCTCTCTTAAAAAAGCATTATTAGCACTGACAATTTTCTTATCTTTGATAATAACAACAGGACGATTATCTTTAAAAATTTCCCCATGAGTAATATCAGGATATTTTAAAAGAGTCACATCTTCAAAGACCCAATATATTTTATCATTAACCTTACTTACAATAGATTTGATTAATTCATAATCTCCTTCATCCCTGTAGAGTTTAAGATAAAATATAACCTGTTTATTTTCTGTGTATGATAATTTAAAATAATCTATAAAATAGTTTAAATCTTCTTCAAAATCAATTAAATTTTTAATAGAAATACCATTTAACTGTTCCTGAGTATAGGTAAAATTGGAAAAGTATAGATCATTAAAATACTGTAAAAAAAAGTCAGATAAATCATTATTAGGTACCAATATTGCAACACTATCAGTTAATGCATTTATTATATTCAACTCTTCTGGGCTGATAGGTTTTACATCTGGAAATGGTAAGTGTTCTTGGTGTATGGGATTAAAAGTAAAAGGAGTTTCCTCATTAGTATCTTTATCAATTAGATAAAATTTCAAACAAAACACTTCCTAATAATCAAAAATATGAATATAAAAAGAATAATTATATATCTTTTTAAATTTTTTTGATAAAAATTTTTTTAATAAATATCTTATATTCATTTTAATTTATATCTTTTTTCTTTTGATTTGAAGATTTGGAAAAATTTTAATAATCTTTAAAAAAACTTAACAAAATTATAAAAAAACTAGATATAACAATGTTATATTAGTGTCTATAAAAAAAGGCTAGCAGCGAAATGAAACTCCCGTAGATATCTCCACAGTAC
>CAYQMW010000033.1:0-16524 GCA_964418715.1 uncultured Methanobrevibacter sp.
TTATAATCTTTAATCTAATCTTACACAATATTTATTATATTATTCTTAAAAAAGAGGATTATTAAAAGGCTAAAAAGTCTCTTAAAAAATCATAAATCCATAATAATAAATTATTTATATTTATTATTATAGGGTCCTAGATTTTTAGTTGTCAAAGGCCATTTTAAAATTCTTATTTTTTCAATATAACAAAGATGCATAATCAAATTTCTATGGTGCCGATGAATATTTGTAATAAATAAAAAAGGGTCGTTATACATTGATTAATTTAAATATAATGAGTAACAAATATATATTTGGTGATAAAAATGTTACCAAGTTTAAATTTTGATGAAAACGACCCTAAAACTATTTTGTTAGACAAAATATTTAAAATTATCGATTCTAAAAAAAAACAAGAAATATATTAAGTAGAAATGGAGTAAAACAACGTCAAATGATGGTAATCTGCATTAAAATATTTTTTGCAACATTATTTTTAGATTATCAGCTTTCTGAAGTAATTAATGAACTAAACAGAAGCAAAAAATTAAGAAAATTTTTTAATATAGATGATGAAATTCCAACGGCAGATCAGGTTTATGAATATCTTGCCATATATAACCCCGTACAATACTCTAAAATCGTAAATAGCATTTTAATAAGTTATCATAAACCAAAAAGAGGAAGTCATAACACTTTTATTGTAGATGCAACACCAGTAGCTTGTGAAATTAACATTGCAAAAGAGTATACCACAGATAAACATCTTAAAAAATTAGGATTAAAATGGGGTTATTCTACCACCAAAGGACATTTTATCGGATTTAAAGTTACTGTAGTTCTCGATAAAGACAATATGGTGCCTGTTTCAATATTAATACATTCTGGAGCACCAAACGATTCAAAACTTTTTGAAGAAATTTTAGAAGAATTAAGAAGAAGACGTATTATTAAAGGAAAAGACAAATTCTCTTCGATAAAGGCTATTACTCATTAGAAAACTATTTAGTAAGAATTAATAAATTTAAAATTGTCCCCATCATATTTCCAAGAAAATCATTTAATAAACAAAAATTTTTAGTAAAATCATCTTATCCGTTATCCTCTTTTAATGAAATGAAAGATATAAATAAAGAGAAAAAACTTATTAATAGTTTAAATAAAATTTTATTATATAAACTTGATAATTGGAAAGATTTAAAACCAATTCGAGGATTAATAGAAGATTTTTTTAAATCTGCAAAAGGAGCATTTAATTTAGGTGAATTTCATTCATATACAATAGAATCCATGCATAAAAACATTTATTTATGTCTTTTATTAACATCCCTAGTAGTACAACAAGTATATAAAACTAAAACACTCTTACAACAATTAGCTTAAGGAAATGTTTCTCTAAAAGAAAATAAAAAAACTGGAAAGAAAAAAGACAAAAAGAAAGACAAAAAGAAAGATAAACAACCATCACCCCACCAATAGAGCAACAAATATTGGAGATTATTATTAAAGAAAAGCAGACTGTCCTTGAAAATTTTTCAAAAATCTAGGACCCTATATGAAAAATTAGTGTGGATTAAAAATGAAAATCTTCTTATAAGCCTTTCTATTTGTTTCTTGTTTCAAATCCTAAATTATTTATATTTCATATTATCAAATATTATATTATGCATTAGTATAAAATTAGTATAAAAATATTTCAATATATATTTATATTCGTATAATGGTTTAATTTGTATTTTGTTCATTTTTATGGCAAAAAAAATAAATAAATTATAAGAAATTCATAAATTTTTATCTAATTTTTTATTAATAGCTAATTAAAAAATATTGCAATAAAATAAATTTTTATGACCTTTAACATTTTAATATTATTTTTTTATAATATCCTTAATTTTAATTATATAATATTAAAATGTTTTAGGGGAGTAATTATTTATTAATACGTATTATTTTTTAATGATATTTATTAGATTGTATTTAAAATCAATTTTTTTTAATAAATATTGGTTTTTATATAAATAATCATTACAATCTATTAGATGAGATGATGTGATTTTTTTTGCATTGTTTTGTCTTTTTTAATTATTAAGGAGGTATTCTTATAAATTTCAAACCTAAGATCTTGATTGCATGTTTGGTGTTATGTCTTGTATTTTCAATTGCGGGTATTAGTGCGGTTGATGTAGAAGATAATGCAATTGTTGATGATTCTGGTGTTGTCTCTGATGTGGCTGTTAGTGATGTCAGTGAAGATGTTGATGATGTTGCGGTTTCGGATGTATCTGAGGGCGCTACTGATGCTGATGCTGCTGATAGTGGCAATATTACAGATGATGTTCAAACGAATGATGCAGATAATGATGATGCATCTGATTCTGATGATGTGTCTGGTGTTGTTGATGGTAAAAAGTCTGAGGTTTTAACTGCAACTCATACTGATGTGCTTGGTCGTGAATTGCCTAATTTCTGGACTTTAGCATGGAATGGTGTTACTTTTTCCGGTGGTAGAGCTACTGCACATTGGTGGGGTATGGGAACTAGTTGGGATGATGATGATTTAGTAGGTGTTCAATTTATTATTGATGATGTTGTTATTCACACTGAAAGCCGTATCGATCAGGATGAACCTGAAGGAGGTTATTCATGGGATTATCAACTTCCAACTAGTCTTAAATTAACTCCGGGTCAACATACTTCTCGTATGACTGGTTATGATGAAGACAGTGAAGAGTACTTTGATTTTGCAAGAGGGTTTACTGTAACTGATTCTGTTAGTACTTTTAATCCTAACATAAATAAACAAAAAATAACTTATGGTGAATCTATTACTGTTAAACCTGAAGCTGTTTATAGAAATTATGGTGATATTAACCCTTCAGCTGTTACATACTCTGTCTATGTTGATAATGTTGCTCGTTTTACAAATGTTGCATTATCAACTGAAAGAGAAATCACAGGTTTAACTGCTGGTACACACAAAATAAAAATTGAATTAACTGGAAGTTATTACCATACTGCAACATATGAGTATTCTGTTACAGTTAATAAGGCAAATGTTATATTTAATATTGATACTGTTTTAGCTTCTGTTGATGATCCTAATTATAAGGTTACTCCTGTTACTACTACTCTTGATGGTAATTTCTTAGCTGGAACTATCATTCTTGCAGGTGAAGAGTATGATGCAGGAACTACAATTACTATTGATAAAAAAGCAGGTGCAGGTACATACACTTACCGTGCTTATTTCAGACCAAGTAATGAAAATTATAATAATGCTACTTGTAGTTTTGTGATTGATGTTTCTCAAAGTAATTTCCGTGTAATTACACCAAGTTATGATTATGGTCAAGAAGTTATTTTCTATATTAACTCTACCAAAACCGGTACTATACTTGTTACAAACCTTTATGGTACTCAAACATATAAAACAGTTCAATATACCACTGCTAATGAATATTTACCTGTAAGTATGGGAATAATGCCTGTGGGTGAATATAATTATGTTGTTAAATTTGAGGATGAGACTTATCAAAGAGTAGCTAATATCTTTATTTCAAAAGCTGCTCCTGATGTAGAGTATAATATACCTTATGAGGTATCAACTTATCTTGATTCTAACTTTGTTTGGGCTAATACAACTAGTTATAATATAACTGGTGAATTTGTATTTTATCTTGATGGTGAGGTAATTGGCGCTGGTCCTTTAAATGGTTCATTTGCTGATTTATCTACTGTTGAAGCAGGAACTCACACTGTTAATGTAGTATATGAAGGAGATGATAATTATCAGGCATTCAATGGAACTTTATCTTTAAATGTTGTTCCTATGGAAATTGAGTCCAGTATTGCATTTATTCCTGTAAGTTATCCTAATGTTCCTATTGCTTCTTTCAATACAAATGTAGGTTATGGTAACTATACTTTCTATATTAATGGTAAAAACTTTACATTTACTGCGAATGGTAATATTATTGTATTTAATTTATGGGTTATTCCTGCTGGTACCTATACTTTAACTAATATAACTTATTCTGATAGTAAAAACTATGTATTAGATTTCGAACCTATGAATTTCACTATCGAAAAAGGTTCTCCAGAATTGATTATTGATTATCCTGTAGAATCTGCATATGGTTCTGAAAAATCAATAACCACTACTACCAGTTTTGATGGTCAAAACATTACCGGTAAAATCTATTACATTGAAGATGATTTGTTAATAGCAGAACGTCAAATTGGTGAACCTTTAGATATAAGTGATTATGCTGTTGGAGATTATACCTACTCAGTTTATTACGAAGGTGACACTAATTATTATCCAGTTGAAAAAGAAATTCAATTCTCTGTTAAAAAAGCAGATGCAATTCTTGATTTAACTCCTGTTGAAATTAAATATACTTACGAAGGTGAAGAGCTTACTGTTAATGCTACTGGTGATTTTGAGTATGATGGAAGTGGTATATTAACTTATACTAGTGTTATCTTCTTAAATGATTCCTTTGTAATTGGAGTATCTGCTGTAGATGCAGAGGGTAATGCTATTACTGAAGGAAAGGTAGATGTATATGAATTTGAAGAACATATTGGTTCTGCTAATATTGGTGAAACCATTACATACAATGGTACAGAAAGGGGTGACAGACACTTAAGATTTGAGTTTACCGCTGATAATTATAATAGTTTCAATCAAACAGTTATAATTAATGTAGAAGATGGTGAAGTGGGATTAATTGTTGATGATGTAGTCTACTCTGAAGAGGCAATTGCATCTATAATTGTTTCCAAACCTGGTATCTATGTTGTCAAAGTAGGTGACGATACTTACACTGTTGAGGTATTTAACCGTAGTTATATTCCTACTGTTTCATTAGGAATCTTACCTGCTAAAGAAGCAGATTATACTGTAACCATTAATGCAGAAGGAGAACAAAGATTCTTCCAAACTACATTCCATGTTTATAAATCATATCCAATCTTAAATGCAACTCAAGAAGTTTTAGGTGACGATATGGTTATTACTGTTGTTGGTGATAATTACAACCTTACTGGTGATGTTGAATTCTACTTAAACGGTGAATTGGTTCATACTATGACTTACGGTGAAATTTATAATATTACCGATTATGCATTTGGTCAATATGATTTTACCATCAAATATGTAAATGATCCAAATTACGAAGATGATGTAACTAGCTTACTTGTTGAAAGAAAATTACCAGCTACTGTTGAAGTATCCGTTAGTGATATTGATTATGGAGAAGTTGAAGAAATTACTATAACTTCATCTAATGATGGTTATGTTCTTCTTACTGTTGGTGAAAATACTTACAAAGTAACTGTCTTCAAGGGTAAAGCTGTTTTAAACCTTACTAATTTACCTGCTGGTACATATGAAGTTAAAGCTGTTATAGACGATGCTATTTATTACGGTTTTAATAATACTTCCTTTGAAGTATTTAAATCTTACATTGATGTTGATGTTGAGGTTGATGATGTTATTTACGGTGACGATGCTGTAATTACCTTTACTTCTCCTGTTGACGGAACTTATGATGTAAGTGTTGGTATGTATGACTATACTGTAGATATTGTAGATGGTCACGGTACTTTAACAGTTGATAAATCTGTTTTAGATATTGGAGAATATGCAGTTATCATTGAAAAAATCACTGCTGATATGGAAGCAACTGGTGAAAGTTATTTCGAAGTATTCTATAACTCTCCATTTACAGTTGAAATCGATGATTACACTTACAATAAAACAGGTACTATTACTGTAACTAGTGACAATGATGGTGTTTTTACTGTAAGTATTTATGACGGAACCACTTTAGTTAAAACTTATGATGTAACTGTTACTGATGGAATAGGAACTTTGGTTATTCCGGATACTTTAGATGTTGCTCATTATGATGTTGAATGTGATTTCTTAGATTCTGAAGGTTATCACAGTTATGATTTCACTGAATTTGATGTTGTTAAAGCAGATCCTAACATTATAGTTACAGTTCCTGGTGAAGTAAACTATGGTGAAGATATTACAGTTGAAATTTCTTCTGCTGTTTCTGGTAATGTTATAGTAACTTTCAACGGTAAACCTTACACTGTTGTTATAGACCCTGATACTTTAAAAGGTATTTTAACCATTGATGAATGTCCAGTTCCTGGTGTTTATGAACTCTTTGCAGAATATGATACCGAAAATTACTATGGTAATGCTACCAAAGAAGTTTCAGTTAAATTTAATGCGGTTATTGATGGTATTTCTATTGTAGATTACACCTATGGTGACAGTTCTGATTTAACTATTACTACTCAAACTCCAGGTACTTATCATGTTTACATTGATGGTATTGAATATGCTAGTTCCATCGTAGTTGCTGATGGTGAAACTACTGGTTCTGTTCTAATCACTGGTATTGATGCTGGTCGTCATAGAGTATTTGTAATGTTGTTTGATGCTAGTACTGTTTTAGGTGCTAATACTACTTTCAATGTTGCACAGGCTGTTAGAAATGTAAATGTTACTGTTGAAAATGTTCCATACTCTGTTGATCCTGTTGCTATTGTAGAAGCTAATGAAGATGGTTCTTACACCATTGTAATTAATGGTGAGGAATATAATGTAATTGTTTCTGGCGGTACAGGTTCAGTTACAATTGATGGTATACTCTATGTTGGTACTTATGAAGCTGTTGTTACAATAGATAATCCTAATTATGTTGCAACTAACAGTACTACATTTACTGTATCTTCAAGAGAAACCGCTGTTAATATAACTGTTTCAGATAGTACTTATGGCGATGCTGCTATTGTTACTGTTTATGCTGAAATTGATGGTACTTATAAAGTTACTTTCAATAATCTTGATGAGGCAGTTTATGTTGATGTTGATGGTGGTGTAGGTTCTAGGGAAGTTTATGGTTTAAATATAGAATCTAACAGCGCTGTTGTAACTATTGAAGATGGTAATTACACTGCAACTAACAGTACTACATTTACTGTATCTCCAAGACAAACTGCTGTTAATATAACTGTTTCAGATATTACTTATGGTGATTCTGCTAATGTTACTGTTTATGCTGAAGTTGATGGTGAATATCGTGTAACCTTCAATAATCTTGAGGGTATATATACTGTTACTGTTACTGGTGGAGTAGGTTCTATTCTTGTTGGTGATTTAAACGGTGATTCTAATAGTGCTACTGTAACTATTAATAATCCTAATTATGTTGCATCTAACAGTACTACATTTACTGTATCTCCATTAGGTACTAAAATTACAGCTAGTAATGTTGCTAAAGTTTACAATGTTCCTAAAAACTATGTTGTATACTTAAAAGATGTAAACGGTAATGCTGTTGCTAATGCTATTGTTACTGTTAAAATAGGTACTAATACTTATAATAGAACCACTAATGCTAATGGTGCTGTAACTATTGCGATTGCAAATCTTAAACCTGCAACCTATACTACAACCATTAAATTTGCTGGTAATAGTAATTATGCTGCTTCCTCTTTAACTACTAGTAAAATCACTGTTTCAAAAGCAACTCCAAAAATGACTGCTCCTAATAAAACCTTTAAACTTTCAGTTAAAACTAAGAAATATGTTGTTACCATGAAAACCAATAAAAATAAAGTATTGAAAGGTGCTTCTGTTAGTATAAAAGTTAATGGTAAAACCTTTACTGCTAAAACTAATGCTAAAGGTCAAGCAACATTTAAACTTACTAACTTGAAGAAAAAAGGTTCTTTTAAAGCAGTTGTTACCTTTAAACAAACAGCTTACTACAAAGCAGTAACCAAAAAACCAAAAATTGTTGTAAAATAAGTAAGGAAGTATAAACTTCCTTATATTTTTTCTTTTTTTTTAAAGTTCATTTAATTTTTAAACGCATTATCTAGTTTTTAACTGTTTTTCAAATAAATTTCTAAAATAAGAACAAACTCTTTTTTAAAATTGATTATTTTTTAGAACAGATTCTCTCTTTTTTTAATTCATTTTCAAAATAAGAACACTTCTTTTTCAAAATCAATCATACTAATGAACTACTACTTTTTTTACAAATAAAATTTTAACATGTTTACCTATTTTTTTAAATTCAAAACAAAAGACTAAAATAATAAGTTTTTTTAATTATAATAAATTAATAGTAGTATAATTAAGATAATATTTTTTTTATTTTTTGAGGTGAAAAGATGGCTAAAGAAATAAAAATGGAACCTGAAGATGCAATTGATTACGTTCGTAAAAATGTAAATGTTGGAGATATTTTAGAAATTTCCTATAATCGTATATACTCTCCAGGGGAAGTACTTGGAATTACAGAAGAAGATCCTGAAACTGGTGAAGGATTAACAATTTCTCTTCAATTAAACGGTGAAATGTTAACTGATGTTGTTGATATTGATATGAAAAATATAGTAGATGAATTAGTTGAGATGCGCCATATACATGAAGATGAAGAAATTGTAATTGAATTTTATTAAATTTAATATAATTACAATTTACTCTTATTTTTTTATATTTATTAAATTTTATTTTCATTTAATTAATCGTAATTTCAATTAAATTGAATAAAATCACTGACCTTTTTTAAATTTTTTTTTAAATTTATAAATCATTACTTAACAAGTACTGACATTTTAAATTTATAAGTTTGAAAAATAGATATGACCTTTTTTTTTTTAAAACAAAATCTTTTTTTTAGAATAATTCATAATTTAAATATTGCAGTAATTAAAAAATAAACAAAAAAAGTAAACATAAGTAATAAATAAATCAAAACAGTTTTTACTCTTCTTTTTTAATTGGCGGAACATATGATTTAAGTAAAAGCGAAAGGGTAATTACAGTCACAGAACTTAATGCCATAGCAACGGCAGATAATTCTGGTTTAAAAAGTATGCCGAAGTATGGGTAATATAATCCTGCGGCAAGTGGAATTAAAATTATGTTATATGCAAATGCCCAGAAAATATTTTCTTTAATTCGTCTCATAACTTTTTTAGAAATCTGTATAGATGCTACAACATTTTCAAGACTTCCTTCCATAAGAACAATATCTCCACTTTCCATAGCAATATCAGTACCTTCACCTAAAGCAATACCAATATCTGCACCGGTAATAGCAGGTGCATCATTAATACCGTCTCCTGTAAATAAGACTTTGCCTTTTTCTTCTTTTTGAAGTTCTTCAACCTTTTGAAGTTTTTCATCTGGCAGGATATCACTAACTACATGATCTATTCCAACTTCCCCTGCAACTGCCTTTGCTGTTTTAGCATTATCACCAGTTAACATATATGTTGTAATATCCATTTCATGAAGTTTGGAGATTGCATATTTAGAATCATCTTTAATCTTATCAGTCAAGCTTAAAATTCCCTCTAATTTCCCATCAAGAGATAAAAATATAAGTGTTTTTCCTTGTAGCATACTTTCATATTTGTCCATATCTTCATCAGATATGCTTACACCATTTTCCTCAAGAAGTGTTCTGTTTCCAACAAGTACAGTCTGTGAGTTGATTTTAGCTTTAAGTCCTTTACCTGTAATGTTTTCAAAGTCCTCTACATTAAAAACATTAGAATTATTGTCTTTACCATATTTTACAATGGCCTTTGCTATTGGGTGGTTTGAATTTTTCTCCATACTGAGAATATATGATAAAATCTCCTCATTATCCATGGTGCCAAATGATATAATATCTACAACTTCTCCTTTACCTTTTGTAATTGTACCTGTTTTATCAAAAACAGCGGTTTTCACTTTTTCTGCTGTTTCTAATGTTTCACCATTTTTAATTAATATACCATATTCTGCGGCTCTTCCTACACCGACGGTTACAGCGGTAGGTGTTGCAAGACCAAGTGCACATGGACAAGCTACAACCAATACTGATATCATACATGTAAGTGCAAATAATAAGCTTGAATTAAATACAAAATACCATAATCCAAATACAATAAGGGCAAGTGTAATAATGACAGGTATAAAGACACTTACAACTTTATCTGCAAAACCCTGGACAGGCGGTTTTGAGGATTGGGCCTTCTCAACAAGTTGAATAATCTGAGAGAGAAGTGTTTCTTTTCCAATCTTTTCTGCTTCAATTTTAATTATGCCTTCCTGGTTAACTGTACCTGCATAGACCTTTGAGGAGTGACTTTTAAATTTAGGCATAGGCTCTCCATTTATCATGGCCTCATCAATATAACCTTCACCATATAAAACCTTACCGTCAACAGGTACCTTATCTCCTTCTTTTACAATTAAAATATCTTTAAGTCTGATGTCTTCTATTAGGATTTCCTTCTCTTTTAGGACATTTCCTTCACTGTCCAGTTTAACTTTTACTGCAGTTTTAGGTTGAAGACCAATTAATGATTTAATTGAAGATGAGGTTTGTCTTTTGGCCTTTGCTTCTAAGTAGCGGCCAATCATTAAAAATGAAGGTAACATCACTGCCGTATCATATAACATAAAACTTGAATCTAAAATTATGCCGAAGGTTCCAAGAATACTTGATATGTATGCAACAAGTATTCCCATTGTATACATTACATCCATATTAAGATTTTTATGCTTCAGGCCAGTTAATCCTGCTTTGACTATTGGATAGGATACATAAATAAATGGAATTATTGATATTAGTAAGGATAATTGTCCCATTGTTAAATATGGAATATGTATATGGGCATACATTAAATACATTAATAGGGCTGATGCAAATAAACCAAGTATAATCCTATTTATTTTTTCTTTTAAGTCATTCTGATAGATTTCCTCTTCATCAAATTCATTTAAATCTCCTTCAAGACCTAAATATTCAAATCCTCCATTTTCAATGGCCTTTGCCATTTCATCTATGGAAATCTGATTATTGTCATAGACAACAGTTACAATTCCGGAGGATAAATCTGCATGAACATTATATATTCCTTTTAAACGACCCAGGGATTTTTCTGTTAATATTACACATGAAGCACAGTGCATGCCCTGAGTTTTAAGTTTAACTTCATCTTTTAGAACTTTAAAACCTAAATCTTGAACTGTTTTATCTATATCATCAAAGTTTAGCTCACGTGGATTAATAACTATATGTGCTTTATTAGAGTTTAAATCTACATTTACTTCACTTACTCCATCAAGACGGTTAAGTGATTTTTCAATTGTTAAGGCACATGAAGCACAGTGCATACCTTCAATTAATAAATCCATAGATTTTGATTTTGCCATTTTTTCAACTCTAAGACATATAGTTTTTTAAAATAGTTGTTTAAAAGTTAATAATATAATAATAAGTTGTTTATTCAACGGAAAATCCTGCTTCTTCAACTGCATCTTCAATATCAGCATCACTAACTTTAGCTGAATCATAATCGATGATAACATTATTATCATCTAAACTAGCTTTTGCATCATCTACTCCATCTAAATCAGTTAATGATAATTCAACAGCTTTTGCACAGTTAGGACAATGCATGCCTACAACTTTAACTTCTCTTTTTTCATTTGCCATATTTTGACCTCTAAGTAGCTTCATTTCTTTAAATATCAATATAAGATTTTTAATCTTATAAATTATTAATATTTTTTATAAAATTTTTATAAGACTTTTATAAGATTTTTATAAAATTTTTTTTATTATTAATAATTATTTTTTATAAATAATTATAATTTTTTTTAACCTATTATAAATATTTTTAGTCAAACCTAAAAATACTAAAATAGGAAAAAAAAGCTATTAAAAAACAGATATTTTAAAAAAACAAGATAGAAATTGTATAAACGGATACTAGTAGATGTAAAAAGATAAAAATAAGATAAAAATAAAAAATAAGAGTCAAATAATTAAAAAAATTATAAAATACTTATTGTAGACTCATCACTATTGACTTCAACATTTACTCCAGTTTTTAACTGGTCAACATTATCAGGTGAGTCAACCATAGGTATATCAGACATTATTGCACCAGTTGCAATAATCGGTTCTGCTTTAAGACAGATAATAGCCTTTGGTGCAGTATTATTTTTCATCATCTGGAAAATAACATAAGATCCTACAGTAGAACCTTTACCTCCCGGAATAAATAATACCTTATCTTTAATAGATTCATTTTTTAATTCATGATTTATATCAATGACTTTACCGGTTAATGGATCTACTCCTCCTAAAAAACTAATAGGTTCACTACTTACAAGAAGTTCACCACTTGCCTTACCTTTTGCTATTTTTCTACATTTAATCATAATATCCCTAGGAAATAAATATAAAATAAAATTATTGTATTTTTCTTAAATTAAAACAATGATTTAATAGAATTAATCATTTATTATATTAATTAATTTTATTATATTTATTAAATTTAAAATTAATATAATTTTTCTAAAAATGAAATTAAAAATAAATTTTTTTTAAATTAGTTAATTGAAAACTTTATAAAAAAAAGTTTTGAGTAAAAAGTTTTAGACAACATCCACTTTCATGATTTCTCTTAAAACTGCTGTTGCATAAGAACCTTTATTTATTGAAAATTCTACACTTATTCCATCTTCAACTACTTCAACATTACTGTCCCACACTCTAAATCTCATAGATCGTCTAAGACCATGACTTCCAAGTCTAGGCATCTTTTCAACTTCAAAGTCTTCCTTAGTTAGGCCATATTTATCAAGTACTTCCCTTTCCATTTCGCCGACCTTTCCTTCTGCAAATGGTACCTTAGTACCATATAGTGGAGAAGTCGGATGTGCATTAAAATTATCAATTAATTCCTGATATTCATCATTTTTGTCTCTTACAATCTTTTCTTCATTGTCAATGATTATATCACCTTCAATATACTTATTTATACCCATTTCAACTCTTCTTGAGACAACTTCATTAAATAAGTAAGATTGATAGGCATGTACAAACATACGGGATAAGGGTTTTGGAAGTGCATGTAAGGCATTTTTATAGGATTTATCTGTAAGTTCTCCATATTTATCCAAATCTTTTATAAGTTCTCTAAGCATCATCTTCTCATAACGCATTCCGCCATGCATTAGTTGAAGTGACTCCTTAAGATTACCTTCATCATATGCTGCTCTTGCTTTATAACTATCTGGAGATTCATCATCACTAGGGTGTCCAATATATCTATCAACAGCTTTTTTAAGGTCATTTTGTATAAGTGCTTCACCTACAAGATGGGTGGTACTTCGAGGTTTACCGAATCTCTGCCATCCAAAGTAATTAGGAACTCCTGTTACTTCAAGCTGTTTTAATACATCTTCTGCTATTTCGCCAGCCTCTTTAAGAGATCTAATATTGTCATTAAAAGGAATATCACGAATAATAATTTTAAATTTATTTCCAATTAACTGGCCCATTCTAAGCTTTTTTTGACCTCTGACTACTTTTAGAAATTCAGTATTTTTTATATTATCCTCTAATGCAATAATCTCTTCTAGCTGTTTGTCTGAGTCCATATTGGATATACAAATCCATTGGCGGGTAATGGCATTTTTATCTTTCATACCTGCAAAACCCATACGTTTACGGCTAATATGTAAGTCTCTTGAAATATCAAGTAAAACATCAAGTGTGGTTCGACCTAACTTTTCAATCCATATCCAAACATTTGGTCCTTCACCTTGAGGTGTGATTTCTGGGATTTCCTCAACATAGAAATCTTCCCAGGAATTTCTGATTGTTCCTCCAATACCTGGATTTTCTGTAACATATGTGTTAGCATTAAGCATAATATAACCTTGAAATATTTAAAATATCTAAAAGTCCTAAATCTTTAAAATTAATAGTACTATAAAAAAATAGTCATGCCCTGGCCGGGATTTGAACCCGGGGAATAGGATCCGCAGTCCTACGTGTTATCCAAACTACACCACCAGGGCAAGTGAAAAGAAAATAATAAATTTATTATCAAAAATAAAATTTCAACAATAAATATTATATTTTTTATAATATTTAAAACTTCTTTAAAAATTAATAGTTTTGAATAGATTTATTTTAAATTTTAACAATAGGATTTTAGATTTTAAGATAATTAAATAGGTGTTAAGAATTGACTAAATCTTTAAATTTCAATCCAAATTTCTATAATTAAAAAATCCCAAAAGTTATTTTAAAAAAAGTTTATAAAAAAAGGGAAGCAGGATAAATCCTACTTCCCATGTGTTTTTTGTTTTGTTTTTTTAAATTACTTACCTTAACCTGTTATCACCGAGGGAGATGTATTCATCATCTTCATCTTCCCAAGCAGATAATTTGTCTCTGTTTTTCTCTGCATCGATGTATAAATGGCCTTTACCTTTAAGTGCAATATCCCCTTTATATTGGATAAATGTACCTTCAAATTCAATACCATTTACAACAGGGTTAGTAACGATTCCTTCTTCTACGAAACCTTCAAGTAATCTTCCAAGTCTTCCACGGATGATAATGTTACCGTTTTTCATTTGTCCACCAGGCCAACGGTTAACATTTCCATCAATTTCAATAAGACCTTTTCTCATGTGGATACCTGCAAGAATATCACAGTCACCTTTAACGTGGATATGTCCACCAACTAAACATTCACCACATTGTTTTCCTGCGTTTCCGTGGACGGTAATTTTTCCACCTCTCATACCTCTCCATTCACCAATGTAAGAAGCACCAGTAAATTCTTTGGTGTTACCGAAAATTTCGAGAGTACCTCCAGTCATTTCACGTCCTGCATGTGCTTCACAGTTACCGTATACAGTAATTGCTCCACCAGACATTTCAGCACCAACGTGTAAATCTGCATCACCGTTGACGATGATTTCACCAGCACTCATTTTGTTTCCGATATATTTTATTCTTCCACAGTCCCCATTAAAGATCATTTTAACTTCAGCAGGAGAGTCAGCAGTTCCTTCTACTGTAATGTCAAAGAAATCTGTAATTGGGAATCTTGAATTTCCTACAGGAACAGCATATTTATCGAAGTCTTCAGCTTCCCAGGAGTAAATGTTATCAGGAATAACTTCATCCATTTCTAAAGCGATTTGGTTTCTTTTTATAACATCAAAAGTTATTGTTTTCATACTATCACCCTATTTACCTTCCATTTCTACGTCTACCCTAATTGGGTTAGATAAGAAGTGGTCGTGTACTTTGTAGTTTTCCCATTTGACGGAGTAATATTGAGTAAAGAATGGCATAACTTGGTCAAGTATAGCTTTTTCTTCATCTTCCATACCTTTTACGTTAGTCCAAAGAACTTGGGAAGGTTTAGTACTAACAATTTCACCATCTTGAACCATAATTTGACCGTCTTTGATTGTGTATTTAGCACGGCTGAATGCTTTTTCAACAGCTTCAGGATCTTTAGATGGGTCAAAGTTATTAGGTTCTAAGTCGTATACTGCAATATCTGCATTGGATCCAACAGATAAGTTACCTCTATCACTAAATCCATGTATTTTAGCATTTGATGCTCTGGTAATAGTAGCAATATCATAGAAGTCGTATTCTCTGTCAAGGGTAGCAAGACTAGTTCTTTTTTCTGCCCAATTGTGTACTTCACCGTTTTCAATCATAGACATCCTTTTTGGAGCACTCATTAACCAAGAGATAATTCTTGGGTATCTGGTGAATGGTCCAGCATTAGGGTGGTCAGTAGTTAAGTTAATTTGCCATGGGTCGTCAGTGAGTAAGAATAATTCAAGACCGATAGCCCATTGTAATGTACTGACAGGAGTTTTTGGTGAGTAAATACAAGGTATAATACCTGCAGCAGTTTCACATTCAATATCTGCATTAACCCATTTTAAACCAGATAATTGGTATAAGTCGTATTCCATTGGTGCATCTGCAGTCATGGTAGTAGTTTCATCTAAGGTTACTTGACCAATATCTCCGGTAACATGTTTGTTGTGGTTTAAGAATTTAGCAACTTCTTCTGCACCAGAACCTGCATCTCTCCAGTTAGTTCCAGTGTATGAGTGGAATTGCATGTGGGTACAGTGAACAATTTGGTCCCTGACAGATGCTGCTTTACTATTACTTTTGACAATATCTTTAAGGGAGTCAAGAGTTTCAATAGTTGTATTAGTGTTTCCTGGGTGTCCTAAATCGTTAGGGTGGATATGTATAGAGTGTGGAAGTCCTAATTTTTCATTTGCTTTTGCAAGTGCTCTTACAACTTCTCTTGAGGTAACGTCAAAGTAAGGTGGTTTGTCATCGTAACCATGTACGTTCATACCCCATCCCCATGCTTCACTACCACAAGGGTTAACAATTTTTACACCGTATCCTTTGGTAATTTTTAACCATGCAGAGATAAATGCTGCCATTTCATCAATTTTATTTTCTCTAGCCATTTCTAAAATGAACCAGTTGTTACCAAATAATGTTAATGGGTTTATATCAATGTTAGGTATAATACAAATCTCTTCGTGAGTGTGTTTTGCTTCTAAAGGAGGCATAGCTGCTTCACAAACAGTTCCGTATCCCATTCTTGAGTATCTGTATCCAGTGGTAGGACAACTTGGGATAGAGA
>CAYQMW010000034.1:0-1552 GCA_964418715.1 uncultured Methanobrevibacter sp.
CTGTTAATGTAACTATTATTGGTAGTAACTATGTTGATTCATTTATCTACAACATTACAATTACTGACCCTGAGATTGGTAATGTAACTACTGATAACACTACTGGTGCAGTAAACTTAACTAACTTAACTGATCCTAGTGGTGAGCCTTTAGACAATGCTAGTGCAATTGTAATTGTTACTAACATGAATGGTACTGTTGTTGATAATGTAACCTTACCTGTTGTTAACGGTACAGTCAATTACGTACCTAAATTGCCTGCGGGTAATTACACTGTTAATGTGACTATTATTGGTAGTAACTATGTTGATTCATTCATCTACAACATTACAATTACTGACCCTGTTGATGTAGATGTTACAAGTGATAACACTACTGGTAAAGTAAACATTACAAACATTACTGATCCTAGTGGTAACCCACTTGATAATGCTACTGCATTAATTGAAGTATACGATGAAAACGGAAACTTAGTAGATAATGTTACTGTTCCTGTAATTAACGGTACAGTTAATTATGAACCTAAATTACCTGCTGGTAATTACACTGTTGTTACAACCATCTTCGGTAGTAACTATCATAATCAAACTATTACCTACATTGAAATTACTGACCCAGTACAAACTGATGTAACAACCGATAACACTACTGGTAAAGTAGAAATTACAAACATTACAGACCCAAGTGGTATGCCATTAAACGGTAATGCTACTGTAATTGTCAGAGATGAAAACGGAACTGTTGTTGAAAATGTAACTGTACCTATTGTAAACGGTACTGTCCAATATGAGCCTAAATTGCCTGCTGGTAATTACACAGTTGAAGTCATTATTGAAGGTAGTAACTACCACAACAGTACAATTACAAACATTACAATCACAGATTCTGCTGAAGTAAATGTTACAAGTGATAACACTACTGGTAAAGTAAACATTACTAACATTACTGATCCTAGTGGTAACCCACTTGATAATGCTACTGCATTAATCGAAGTATATGATGTAAACGGAACTTTAGTAGACAATGTTACTGTTCCTGTTGTAAACGGTACAGTTAATTATGAGCCTAAATTGCCTGCTGGTAATTACACAGTTGTTACAACCATCTTCGGTAGTAACTATCACAACCAAACTATAACTCATATTGAAATTACTGAACCAGTACAAACAGAAATTGTCAGTGACAATACTACTGGTAGAGTAAATATGACTAATATTACTGACCCAAGTGGTTTACCATTCAATGGTAATGCTACTGTAATTGTCAGAGATGTAAACGGAACTGTTGTTGATAATGTTACTGTTCCTGTTGTAAACGGTACAGTTAATTATGAGCCTAAATTACCTGCTGGTAACTACACTGTTGAGGTTATTATTGAAGGTAGTAACTACCACAATAGTACAATTACCAATATTACAATCACTGATCCTATTACTCCTGATATAATCGGTGATGACCCTAGTGGTAAATTAAACATTACTAACCTTACAGATGCAAGTGGTGAACCATTAAATAATGGTACAGTACATGTTGTTGTTTATGATGAAAACGG
>CAYQMW010000034.1:1652-16257 GCA_964418715.1 uncultured Methanobrevibacter sp.
GTGGTGAACCATTAAATAATGGTACAGTACATGTTGTTGTTTATGATGAAAACGGTACTGTTGTTGATAATGCTACTGTTCCTATTGTAAACGGTACTGCTACATACGTACCTAAATTACCTGAAGGAAACTACACTGTTGAAACTACTATTGACGGTGGTAACTACCATAATCAAACTACTGTAACTAATATGACAATTACAGAACCTATTGTAATTGATATTATAAGTGACGATGAAACTGGTAAATTAAACATTACTAACCTTACTGATGCTAGTGGTCAACCATTAAATGATGGTAATGTACATGTTGTTGTTTATGATGAAAACGGAACTGTTGTTGATAATTCAACTGTCCCAATCATAAACGGTTCTGCTGCATATGATCCTAAATTACCTGAAGGAAACTACACTGTTGAAACTACTATTGATGGTGGTAACTACCATAATCAAACTACTGTAACCAATATTACAGTTACCAAACCTATTGAAGCTAATGTAACTAGTGACAATACTACTGGTAAATTTAATATTACTAACCTTACTGATGCTAGTGGTCAACCATTAAACAATGGTACTGCTACAATTGTTGTATATGATGAAAACGGAACTGTTGTTGATAATGTAACTGTTCCTATTGTAAACGGTACAATTCAATACGTACCTAAATTACCTGCTGGTAACTACACAGTTAACACTACCATTAACGGTGGTAACTACAACAACTTAACTATTGAATCTAATATAACAATTACAGAAGCAGATTTAGGTGATATAGTATTAGACAATACAACTGGTAGATTAAATATTACTAACCTTACTGATGCTAGTGGTCAACCATTAAATAACGGTACAGCTAACATTGTTGTTTATGATGAAAACGGAACTGTTGTTGATAATGTAACTGTCCCAATTGTAAACGGAACTGTTCAATATGAACCTAAATTACCAATTGGAAACTACACTATTAACACTACTATTAATGGTGGTAACTACAACAACTACACATTCACTAATGATGTAACTATTACTGATCCTGTAGTAGTAGATGCTGTTGCTGGTGAAGATATTGATGGTAACCCATTAATTGAACTCAATAACCTTACTGATGTTAGTGGAAATGTACTTAACTCAGGTAATGCTACAATTGTTGTATATGATGAAAACGGTACTGTAATTAGAAATGTAACTTTAGATGTTGTTGATGGATCTGTTAAATATGCTCCTATACTCCTTAAAGGTAACTACACTGTAAGTGTAGATATTGAAGGTAGTAACTATAATGCTCCTTGTGAATTTAACATGACTGTTGGAGACAATGCTCCTGCTAATATTAAAGCAGAAAATATGACTATCTTCTTATCCAAAGGAGACAAATTCTATGCATATGTATATGATGCAGCTGGAAACCTCAGACCATTAACCACTGTTAAAGTTGAAATGGGTAACAATATATACTTCTTAACTACTGATTCAAATGGTAAAGTAGAACTTCCTGTAACCCTTAAAGAAGGTGTTTACAATGTTACTGTAACAGTAAATGATACTAATATTACTGCTGTAAGTACTATTACTGTATATGATGCAAACTACACAATTACTGCATCAAATGTAAGTGCATACTATAACCAAGGTAACAACCTTGTTGTAGTCTTATACAAAGACGGTAAAATATTTGCTAATGCTAAAGTATCAATTACTCTTAATGGTAATGTCTACACTGTAAAAACTGATGCTAATGGTAAAGCACAACTTGCAGTTTCAACATTTAAACCTGGAAACTATGTTGCAAACATTACTTACGATTACGCAAGTATTAATGCATCTGTTAAAATTACCAAAGCAGCAGTTAAATTTACCTCAGTTACTAAATCTGTAAAACGCGGTAAATACTTCTCACTTAAAGTATTAAACGGTAAAAACAAACCTGCTAAATCAGTTAAAGTAACTATTAAATTCGGTAGTAAAACATACACAGTAAAAACAAATAGTCAAGGTGTTGCTAAACTTAAAGTTTCACTTGCAGCTAAAAAATACAGTGTAACTGTAAAAGCATATGCAAATACTTACTACAAAGCTTTAACTAAAAAATACACTGTTACTGTAAAAAAATAAGGAGTTAAATGGTAAAAGGAAAATGAAATTAAGATATTTGGTTTAAACCAAATATCTCTTAATATTTTTTAAAAAAAGGTGATTAATTATGAATATTAAAAATAAAATCTTTACAGTTTCTATTATTATAATGGCTCTTTGTTTACTAATCGGTGCAGTAAGTGCAGCAGATATTGACGATGCTGTAGTAGGAAGTGATGTTAATAGTCAAGTAGATAGTGGAATTTCAACAGAGGAAATTTCAACAGAAGACTCTAATAATGATGAAGTTTTAACTGAAAACAATAACGGACAAACTATAACTGATCCAAGCCCTGATACTCAAAGCTATGATACTGTATATGTAGTTAACCATACAGTTGAAGTTCCGGAAGGAGTTGCTGTTCCTTATGTTGGAATTGATGAAGGTATTAAACATACTAACGATCAGGGCACAGTTGTCATAACTGAAGGAGTATACATTCCAGAATCTACAATTATAATCGATAGAAACCTTACCATTGTAGGTGAGAACAATAATGTTATAATCGACGGAACTCTTGCAGGTAGAATATTTGAAGTAAATTCAGAAGTAAATGTAAACCTTATTAACCTTACATTTGTTAATGGACATGCTGATAAGGGTGGAGCAATATATAATAATGGTAATCTTACAGTTTACCGCTGTATGTTTGACAACAATACTGTTGATGAAGACGGTACTGGTGTAAACATTTACAGTACTGGTTCACTTAATGTTTCATCATCCATTATTTTAAACAATGAAATTACTAAATATGCAATCTACACTTATCGTGGAGCTCCTGCAATTGCAAATAAGAATTGGTGGGGAACTAATACTCCAAGTGACATTAAACCATGTAACTTTAATCTTGACAACTATATTGTATTAAAGGTCTTATATGAAGGAACTCCTGTTGTCAGACAAATCTATTCAGTTGTTATCAGTGCAAATACCTTAAATACTGGTGAACAATTGGTTTATGGTGAGTTTATACCTAATGTTCCAGTGGAAATCATTGTTGATAATAAGGCAATTTACAGAAATGCAAGTGAAGTTAACTTAGAACTTATGCTTAACCCTCTTAATGCTAGTGCAGATATAATCATTAAATTCTTTGCAGAAGAGGTAGTCATCGATGTTGACGGTGCACCACTTAATGTATCTCGTGTAGATTCCCGTGGTTATGCTGATTACTTAGATGATATTACTGTAACTGTTGCAATGGATGATCCAAATGCACAAGGTTATGTTACATTTGTTGTAAATGATACAGTTTATAACGGAACCTTAAAATATGGTAGGGCAAGCTTTGTAATCCCTGGAGGTTTAGATGCAGGTATACATTACTTTGATGTATTTTACTCAGGTGATGATTCCTACAATTCAACAGTTACTGAAAATGGACTTACACTTAGGGTTCGTCCATTATCCACTACTGTTTCAATAAACACTCCGGATTCAACATATGAGTTCTATAACCTTACAATTAAAGCTTCTGTTACTAATTCCAAAAATCTTAATGTAACAGGTAGTCTCTTTGTAACATACATTATTGAGGGTGTAGAAGTTGCAAATGAAACACTTTCCATTGAACAGGCTAGAAGTTTCATTTATGAAAATCTTGCTAAAGGTAACTTAACTGTAAGGGCTGTATATTCTGCAGGTATTAATTTCTCAAACAGTACTGTGGAATCAAAGGTAATGGTTAAAGAAACTGAATATAATATTACTGCAAATAATATTAAGGTAACCTATAATGACGGTAAAAAATTAACCGCTACATTATATAAAAACGGTGAAGTCTTAGCAGGTGAATATGTAACTTTATCTATTGCTGGAAAAACAGTTAAAGCTTTAACTAATTCAGAAGGTGTTGTATCATTTGCTCTTAACTATGCTAATGGTGTTTATAATTCTAAACTCAGTTATAATACAACCACCAAAAGTGTAACTGTTACTATTGTTAAAGCTAACACTAAGTTTACAGGAATTACCAAATCAGTTAAGAGGAACAAATACTTCCAGGTAAAACTTCTTGATGCTAAAAATCAGGTAATTAAAAGTGCTAGTATTGTTTTAAGAATTGGTAAAAAATCTAAAACTATTAAAACCAATGCTAAAGGTATAGCTAAACTTAAAATTACTACCGCTATAGCTAAAGTTGGTAAAAACAAAGTTAATCTTAGTTTTAGAGCTACTAAATTCTATAATGGTAAAAGTGCTAAATTCACTTTAACTGTTAAAAAGTAGTTTACCTTTGGCCAAAACAGTTGCCGGTTAAACAAAACACAAGGTTAAAATTAATTTAAAATTTTTAATTTCTTTTATTTGTCCGCAGGACAAATAATACTCTTTTTATTTTTTAAAAAATAGATTTAATTTCATTAACTCATTTTAAATAAAACATTATCTTTTTTTATCCATTATAATATTAAAACAGTTTTACAAGATCCATTTTTTAACAGAGAGTTTTGTAAGAATAATATTTTTGATCATTTTTTTTTTTTAATTTTCTTATAAGTTGGCTTTTTAGGAAAAATTTATTTAATATATAAACATAATTATAATTGATAATTTTAATATAATTCAAATTTAATAGGAGGAATTGAATTGGAAGAAGCTAATGAATTAGACTCAACTTGTGGAATTTCTGATGAAGAACTTACTGAAAGATTTAATGCTGCTATTGATATTGAGTTAGAGATATGTAGAATTAAGGGACTTCCCATTGCACGCTATGATGATGAAAAGAAAAAGGCTTATTTAGAATTTCCTGATGGTAGGCAGGAGTATGTCTCAGACTAAAACTCGTCTTCCTGAGATTATGGTTTTTGCCCGGCCTAATGGTAGTGGAAAAACAACTTTAACAAAATTTGCAAGTATTGTTGGAGATTATATTAATGTAGATGACATAAAAAAGTCAACTTTATGTAATGATTTGGAAGCTGCAGTTAAGGCTGAAGAACTTAGGGAGTTATATCTTAAAAACAATAAAGATTTCACTTTTGAAACGGTTCTTTCAACTGATAGAAATCTTAAATACTAAAAAAAGCTAAAGAAAAAGGATATTTCTTGAGATATATATGTCCTCACTTCTGATTATGAAGTAAACATAGCAAGAGTAAATATGAGGGAATTTAAGGGGGGTCATGGAGTCCCTAGCGAAAAAGTTAAATCAAGGTATTATAAAGCACTTAATTTAGTTCCGAAATTGGTTGAACTTTGTGATATTGTCCATATTTATGATAATACATTCAGAGTATTCAGAATCTTTAAAAAGAGAAAGGATATCTATTATCATTGGGAAAACAAGTATTGGTCTTATAATGCAATCGAAAAACTCACTGGTATAAAAGATTATTCTAATTGATATTTTCCAAAATGCAGTTTTTATTTAATTTACATCTTAATTATTAATTTTTTCCATTTTTCATTAATTTTTTTACAAAATTCTTATTTTTATCTCAATAGGTATATATTTTCATTTTATTTTCTTATATTGTCTAATATGCCATATGTTTTAATTTAATGTAAGTCATATTAAACTAATAGATAATGATTCCACATCAATTTAATCAACCGTATTTTTAATTTAATTGCAGAATTTTCAAATTCAATTTTCTATACATTAATTTTACTTATTTTTATATTTTGATAATCCAATCAACTAAGATTTTCTTATAACATTAATTTTTCAATATGAAAAAAAAAATATTATGGAAAAAATAAAATTTGTTTAATAAATTATGGATAATTACAATAAATTAAATAATATATATGATAAAATTATATTGTTATCTATAAAATTTTTAGCTTACGAGATGATGTTTAATGTTAAAGTTTAAATCTGTAAAATCAAAGCCATTAATATTGATCTTTTTAATGTTTATGATGATTATTGGCTTATCTGCTGTATCTGCATATGAAGATACAAATCAAATAAGTGATGTTGGCTCATCAGAAGAGAATATTAATTTAAATTCTTATGAAAATAATAATCTTCTTAGTTTAGATGAGGGTGGGCAAGTGGGTGAAAGTATTGGAAGCACTCATTCAGGGGAAGGTAAAAATATAGCTGATGCTAACACATCAATTACCCAATCTGCTGATGTGGAAAGTTATGATGATATATCCTCACAAGATACTACTGACTCAATGGGGGTTACAAATCCATCTGGATATAATCAGTTTACATCAACCCTAGATGAAAATAATATTGTTAAAAATGGTCTGGAAGGTAACTTTTCAGAACTTCAAACAATAATCGATGCTGCAAGCCCAAATGATACAATCACCTTAACTAAAGACTTCAGAAGTTTGCAGGAAGAGATTAATCTTTATCAAAGTGGTATAGCTATTGATAAACCATTGACTATTGATGGTGATGGCCATTATATTTCAGGAAATGCTATCTCTGCAATATTTACACTTATAAGAGATAATATTTATATTAAAAACATCATGTTCAAGGAAGCTAAGTCTGGCTCTGGAAGCGGATTGTTAGTTTTATCATCTAATGTTACTGTTGATTCATGTAATTTTACAGATAATCTTGCTGGTAACTTTGGTGGAGCTGTCCTGTGGGAGGGTACTAATGGTAGAATAATCAATTGTATATTCACCTCAAACACTGCTTGGGATGGTGGTGCAGTCTACTGGATAGGTGAAGGAGGAACTATAAGTCAATGTACCTTCAAATCAAATAATGTAACTTCTGACGGTGGTGCAATATATATTAACAGCTCTGCCGGTGAGTTAACTATTGCTGATTCAGATTTTATTAATAATACAGCAGTTGATGGAGGAGCAATCTTTAATGTTCATTGTTTTAAAGCGGCTATTTTAAGATCTAATTTTACAAATAACACTGCTTTGGAAGAAGGTGGTGCTATATCATGGCATGTTGGTACTGGACGTGTGGAAGACTCTAACTTCATAGAAAATAATGGGCAGTTGGCCGGTGCAATATTCTGGGATGGTGAAGGAGGAACCGTCACAGGATCTAATTTCAAATTTAATAGGGCAACCTATGGTGCTGCTATTACCATGTGGGCTAAAAATGGAAGTATAATCCTATCCAAGTTTATAAATAATACGGCAGGTCAGTATGGTGGAGCTCTTTACTGTTCCGGTGAAGAGGATAGTGTTGTAAACTCTTTATTTGAAAACAACACTGCTCAAATTGGAGGTTCCTTGTACTGGACAGGTTCAAAAGGTACTGTTTCATCTTGTGAATTTAAAAACAACAATGGTTCAATGGATAAGGAAATCTACTGGTTCGGATTAAGTGGTACTGTTGATAATATTACTATGGAAAACAATCAGTTATCTGATGGTCAGAATCTTATCTACTGGTATGGTGATTATGGTAAAATCACAGGTTCCAGTTTTATAAACAATACTGGAGGAAGAAAGTCTTCTGTAATATTCTGGCAGGGTATACATGGTGAAATCAGAAATTCCAATTTCATAAACAACTCTGCTCTTGCTGGTGCAGCAGTTTACTTTAACAAAGGTTATGCAAATATTGCCAGCTCTAACTTTACCTTTAACCATGCAGAGGAAGGTGGAGCAATATACTTTGGTGGTGGAAATAATATAGTTGAAAACTCAATTTTTACAAATAACTCTGGAGAGAATGGTTCTGCAATATACTTTAAGGGTGAAAACAATACTGTTACAAAATCCACTTTCCTTGACAATAAAGGAAAATCAAGAATTTTTAATGTATCCTTTGAATATGATGGATTATCCTATATAATTGTGAAATATAAAGGTTCCAATACATATCTTAATGCTATCTACTCACCAGTGCCTGTTGATTTTATTAATGTAAGTTTCTGGGCTGCGGGAGGTATAGTAAATACTGAGGTGGTAGGTACTGGCCAGGATTATGCTGCAATGGGTCAGTTGATTAATATGACATTTAGAGGTGCAAGTGAAGATATAATCTTCTTTAGAAGTGGATATACTGGCAATGATGGAATAATGAATTTTACATTAGACGGTATTGTAGGAGGATACCAGCTTAAGGTATCACATGGAGAAGATTCATATTATGATGAGATTGACTATACTATGGATATTGATGCACCTAAAATCTCTAAACTAATCTATACTATGAATATTGCTAACTATACCTATTCCTCAGATATTAATGTTACAGGAAGTATAATTCTTCCTGAATATGTAAACGGCAGTATTGAACTCTATCTTGACGGTGTTAAATTTAAAGACATTCCTTTAGATATGGGTGTAGGAAACTTTACAATCGGATATATTTTACCTGCAGTTCACAATCTTTCATTCTACTATGGGGGTAATGATATTTGCAGCGAGTATTACAGTACAAACACCTCATTTGAAGTGAAAAAACTATCATCCAAAATTCTACTTACTATGCCAAAAATCGTCATTCAAAATAAGGTAATGAAGGTAAAACTTAGAGTTATCGGTTTTAATGTTGGTGATAAGGTAAGGCTTACTGTTGGCAAATATGTTAAGGAGATGGTCCTTAAAAAAGACGGTGTTGTATACTTTAATGTAAAAGGTCTTAAAAAGGGAAAATATACTATACTTGGAGAATATTTGGGAGGTACATTTTACAGTTACACTAAGGCTAAAAAGGCTCTAACTGTATATGATGCTAAGTATACCATAAAAGCTCCTAATGTTTCTACATATTATAATAGTGGAAAATATCTTACAGTTAAAGTTTATAAAAATGGTAAACTTGCACCAAGACTTGTAGTGTCTATAAAATTTGCAGGTAAAACCTATAAGGTTAAAACAAACTCAAAAGGTATTGCAAAATTAGCTGTATCTGCAGTTAAACCTAAAAAATATAAAGCTATTGTTCAATACAGTTATCAAAAAGCAACACCTATTGTTAAGATTGTTAAATCTTCAGTTAAGTTTACTAAAATTACTAAAACTGTAAAAAGAGGAAAATATTTTGCTATGAAAGTAGTAAACTCTGGAGGTAAAGCTGTCAAATCAAAAAAGATAGTCCTGAAAATCGCAGGTAAATCCATTACTAGAAAAACCACCAAAGCAGGTATTGTCTGGGCGAAAATCTTACTAAAACCTCGTAAATATAAAATTGTTTGTAAGGTATAAGGAAATAAGTACTATAAACCTTTATATAAAAAATTTATTATAACTGTTAGAAAATAGTTTCAGAGGTTTTGATTTCAGAAAAAAGATATTTGAATAAAAACAGCAAGTATATTTAAAAAGAAGTGTTTTTGCTTCTTTTTTTTATTTTTTTTTTAAACTCATTAATTTTATATGATCATATCTTCATTAAACTTTTCAAATAATCTTATTTATGCACTATTTTTAAAATTTTTCATAGAGTATAAATTTTTAATTTTTTTTAATAATTTTTAATATTATATTTTTAAGTTATCTTCCCTATTTTTTCACTTATTTTAATTTTAGAAATAATTTTAAAAGTAAAAATAAATTTAAATTAATTAGATTATTTCAATTTTAAATAAAAAAGGTTAATATTTTAGTATTTGCAAATTAACAATAAAAATTAATAAATTTGCTTTCAACAGCCTACTTTGTTGTAGTTTTATTTTACTTATATTAAGTACACATCTCACAATTTTAATTTAAAAAAAAATTATAAATATAATAAAAATATAAATAGGAAATAGAGTTAAAACTCTAATATTTAATAGGTTAATCAATATCAAGTAGGAATATTGTGGAGGTATTATCCACAATATTGATATTGATTCATAAACTGATTTTAAAATTCTATTTTTAAGTTAATTTAATCTAATCTATTTTTTTCTATTAGGCCTAAATTATTGACTTTAACGAATTTGTTAATTTTCATTCACTTATATCACTTTTTTTTTTAAAATCCATTTAAAAAATGATGAAAATTTTTAGATAATTTAATATGAAATTACATATAAACATATCCTTAGGTATTAATATGTTTAATGAAGAGGAATTTCAAAGGGCAAATGATCTATTTTC
Organism: uncultured Methanobrevibacter sp.; assembly: GCA_964418715.1. Classification (GTDB taxonomy): domain Archaea; phylum Methanobacteriota; class Methanobacteria; order Methanobacteriales; family Methanobacteriaceae; genus Methanarmilla. Next base: position 11,769 of record CAYQMW010000034.1, read on the forward strand.
AAAGGGTGAATATGTTGATGCATTAGACATATATATTCCAATTTATAATAGTATTGAAAATAAACAGGATATAAACAAATATATTTTAGGTTCTCTAAGTCATCTTGATTTGAATCTGGCTTTAAAGTATTGTGATGATTTAATTGATGCAGATTCCATGTGTGTAGATGCATATAATTTTAAAGCCCTTATTTTTATTAAACATGATATGCATCAGGGGGCATTAGACTATATTAATATGGCCTTGGAAATAGAGCCTGAAAACTTTATGCTTAACTTGATTAAACTTCAGGAATATGTTAAATTAGAATGTAGAGATGATTATAATAAACATTTAGATGATTTGATGGAAAATCATCCTGTAGTATTTACAAAAATCCTCCTTTTTAATTTAGGCCTATCACCTAAAAGTATTGATGAGGAGGACTTGGATTCACTTTTGTTACTGCTTGATGATTCTAATAATGATTCGCTCAATGAGTTTTTACAGGAAAATGGAGGAGTGGAAGGATTGCTTAAAAAATTATACCTTGAAGGCCACAGTAATGATGAAATTGTAGATTTTAAACATCATAAAGGAATATTATATAATGAAATTGACTCTGACATTCCGGCAGATTCAGAGGATTATATGGATGAAGAGTATACTTATGTTGAAATTGCTCAGGAGTTAAAACTTGTTGAGAAGGAATTTAAATATATTGAAAATCCTAAGTACTATCTGCTTTCTGGTGAAAATGAGGATATTGTTGATTTTATATCTGAAAGTGAAAACTCATATGATGAGTACAGTGTCGGTCTTTTAGACATTTTAAAAAGATATATTTACAATCAGAAAGGTAAGATGGCAGATTTTCTCAAAGATAATTTTAATAAACTAATCAATGATCAATTTGATGAAGTGGTATTAAGCATAAATCAGATGTTTAAAGAAAATCCTAAAGAGGAAGGCCTTATAATTTTTAAAGGATTTTTATATCTTCTTAATCTTCTTAATTTTGATGCAATTTTTATTGTGGGCATGCTTGATGAGGAGGACAGTATTTATGAATCTCTCCTCATTAAAGGATTTGCATACAGTAGAATAAAACATGAACTTGCTTATGTATACTTTGACAAGGCATTGAAAATATACAGTGAGGATATTGAAGTTTGGCTTAGTTATATACAACTGGCTACAGAACACGGTGACTTTGAAATGGCTCTTGAACTTAGAGGTCAAATGGAAAAGAAATTTCCAAACTTTAAACCATAAAATTTTCTCATATTCATTTAAAAAATAATAATTGTAATTGTAGTTGTAATTATAAGGAGCATATAAATTATTCTGCGATTAATAAATCATTAATAACTGTATTGGAGGAAAAATCTTGATAAAGAATAAAACTATAATAGTAATACTTACAATATTCACTTTAAGTTTACTGGCTATCTCAGCTGTAAGTGCAGCAGATGATGGTGCAGGTGAAGGGCTAAGTGCAGCAAATGAGTTTAGTGATTATCAACTAACTTCAAATGATGAGCTTACTGATAAACCAACAACTACAATGGAAAATAATAATGATGATGGTGTAAGTGCAGGTAATGAAGATAATAATTTGAATGTAGATAATAGTGAAAATATTATAAATTCAAATTCAAAAACATTTTCAGATTTAAATACAGTTATTAATGGTAATGAAGATAGTGATATTTATTTGGAAGATGATTATACCTTCAATTCAGATTCTGATTCTAATTATACAAGTGGGATTATCATCCAACATGATGTAACCATTCATGGTAACGGCCATATATTAAATGCTAGTGGTAAAGCACGTATTTTTAATGTTACCTCTAGTGTGACATTTATGGATATCATTTTCATTGGCGGTAAAACTGAGCATCAGGGCGGAGCTATTTATGGCTGGTCTAAGGCTATAAACTGTACTTTCATTTCAAATGAGGCTAGTTTTGGTGGTGCAATGCATAACGGTAATGCCATTAATTGTACCTTTTTAGGAAACCTTGCACATGATGAAGGTGGGGCAGTCTTTGGAGCCAGTGTAGAAAACTGTATATTTAGGGAAAATGCTGCAATAAATAATGGTGGAGCACTTTCTGTAAGTGAGTATGTTAAAAATTGTACATTTATACAAAACACTGCATATCGTGGTGGAGCAATCAGGGCTGCAGGTGCTATAGATTGTATTTTCATGTATAATTATGCAACAAAGGAAGATAATGATATTAATGCAGGTGAGTATGAAGGAAATTGTATACGTATTGGTAAAGGTACTATTGTAGCATTAAATTATGAGGGAGAATATAATTCCGGTGAAAAGTTATTATTTGATTTAAAAAACAGCGGCAATGAAATCAGCGGTATAAACATTTCAATTTATATTTATAAGGATGATGAAATAATTGATGCTTATTACAGCTTAAGTGGTGATGGATGGGTTGTTAGTTTAGAGCCTGGGGATTATATTGCTAATTTAAATGTTGCACTTCCATATATGGTTGGAAACCCTGATGTTGATCCGGTAAATGTAACCGTTAAGGTAAATAGGGCAAACACTACCTTGCTTGGGGAGAATATTACAACAGTATATAATGGTGATGACTATCTTCTGGTAAGTTTGAAGGACAATCTCAATAATCCGATGAAGAATACTACATTATATGTTGCAAGTAATGGAAATACTACTAATTATACTACTGATGAGTATGGTCAGATAAATATATCTACAACAGGTCTTGTTCCTAATACCTACATATTAAACATTACATATGAAGGCAGTAAGCTCTACCTTAATTCAACTGCATCTTTTAAAATAACCGTTGATAAGGCAAACACAATTCTTAGAGCCGACAACATTACAGTGGTATATAATAAGGACGGAAATCTTTTAGTTATATTGAAAGACAATAAGAATAAACCAATGACAAGTACAGTATTGTCTGTTAAAATGGAGGGTATGAATTCTACTAATTACACAACCAATGATGATGGTCAGATAAATATATCTACAAAAGGTCTTCTTCCTGATACTTACATAGTAAACATTAGTTATGGAGGAAGTAATCTCTACTCTAATTCAAGTGCTACTTCTAAAATAACTGTCAATAAGGACACTACTAAATTAATCGCATCAAAAATAACAACAATATACAATGTCAATAAAAATTTGATAGTTAAATTAACAGATAGTATTGGTAATCTTTTAAGTGGTGTTAATTTAACTGTTAAAATTAATGGTGTGAAAAAATACACTACTGGTTCTAATGGTCAGGTTAATATACCTACTAAGGATTTAACTCCTAAAGCTTACACAGTAAATATTATATTTGGAGGTAATGACTGTTACATTAATTCTACCTCCACTAGTAAAATAACTGTTAATAAGGCAAGTCCAAAAATGACTGCAAATGCTAAAAGATTTAAAAGAACAGTTAAAACTAAAAAATACACAATTACTCTTAAAAACAATATAAATAAGCCAATCAGTAAAGTAAAAATTTCACTAAAAGTTAAAGGTAAAACTTATCAAGCTAAAACTAATAGTAAAGGAAGGGCAAGTTTTAAAATAACAAACTTAATAAAAAAAGGCAAGTTCACTGCTACAGTTAAGTTTGCAGGTGATAAATATTACAAAGCCATTACTAAAAAAGTTAAAATTACAATAATTTAATTACCTTTTCTTTCTTTTTTATTCTAATTTTTAGCTATTTTTATTTTTTCTATAATTCTATTGTTATTTGAGTTATTTTTAATTTATATATTTTATCAAACTCTTTTTATTGTTAGAATACCTTGATTTATTTTTTTTTTACTGTTTATTATCTATTCTCATGGTGAATAACTTTTATAGTTATTCATTAATGAAATACTTATTCTCTTAGTGAATAACTTTTATAGTTATTCTTTAATGGAATACTTATTCTCTTAGTGAATAACTTTTATAGTTATTCTTTAATGGAATACTTATTCTCTTAGTGAATAACTTTATATGTTATTTTAATAATATATAATATTAGGTGTTTAAGATGATACCATGGGGAACTAGAGAAAATCTCAGAGAAGATGAATTTTACAATAGAGTAAGTGAATTAGACAATCTTAAAAGTCTTTTAGAAACTACCTCTAATGGAAATGCACCACAAATTCTTTTAACTGGTCTTAGAGGTGTTGGAAAAACAGTTTTTCTAAAAAAAATTAAAAAAGAATTAGATGAGGATTACTTAGTAGTATATGTTAATTTTTCTAAGGCAGAATGTTATCAAAAAAGAAATATGTCTGTTGTAGGGTTAATGGAATTTTTCTTTAAAGAATTTTTAATTGAAGCCAAAAATAAGAATTTAAACACTTTGGATAAAAAAATAGAGAAATATTTTAAGGTAAATGATTTTAAAATCAGAGAATTTATACAGATTGATAAGTTTCCGGTACCTGTTTTTGGTAGTGAAACAAATATTGAAAAATTAATGGATTTTGTTTTAACATTGC
>CAYQMW010000035.1:0-16029 GCA_964418715.1 uncultured Methanobrevibacter sp.
GGATAAAGATATCTTATAAAATTATTGACTGTGAAATTAATATAATTTAATGTATATCATGTTTAAATTTAACAGGAAATTGGCTCTTTCAAAAACTTGTGTGATAAAATTTAATAGGCATTATTCACGTTCCAATAATTTAGTTTTAACATAAATCTCGTTAAAAGTCCTTTTTCTATTTTCATTCTTCTTTTAATATGTTTTGGAAATATTTTTTGAAAGATATTTTCTATTTTATTATTTGTCGACGGAATAATCGAGTTTTCAATTGGTATAATTAATTTATTAAAGTTAGGAATCACGAATTTCCATAATATTTTATTTATAAACTTATTTATAGGGTATTCCTTATTAATCAATTTATCTCGAACTGTTTTAGCATCAACAACTGATTCAGCATCTAAAATTTTATAAATATCTTCTTTCAAATGAGCCAATATCTCATTCTCCTCATCACTGGGTTGATTATTACCTATATAATCTTTAAATCTTTTATTTAGATTTTGTTTCACATGAAATCTGCAGAAATGATGTTTAATATTTAATTTATCTATTGCTTCTCGATATTCATGTTTTAAATCCGTTCCTATAGATATTTTCTTTTGATTTCTTAGAGATTCATTTAAAAATTGATAAATGGTCTTAGAATCTTCTGATTCTACCAATTTGATAGAAACTAAAGTATTTAATTTAACGTCGAATAATGCTAAAAGATAGTTCCAAATACCATTAATTTTAACCCAAAGACTATCAAATAGATAATAACCAGAATAAATCCAATTCTCATAGTTAAATTGATAATTACTACTTAATAATATGTTTTCAATACTTTGATGTGAGATTTCAATGTTATGTTGTTGTTTTAAGTCAAATCGTATTTTATGAAGACTTGCACCATAAATCTGATATAAATTCTCAATACAATTAATAACAGGTAATGTTATATTAGAATTATCATAAACAAGGGATGATAAATCAGTATAAAAGACTTTACCACATTTTTTACATTTATATTTTTGAATAATGCATAATTTTTCACCAATTCTTAAAAAAATTAATTTTCTTTCATAAGTTCCATTTTTAACTGTATGTGTTGAATTACAACTTGGGCAAATGCTTATTTTATTTTTAAAATAGATTTTACCTCTTTTTTCTAATCTTATGAGATTATTATCAATATTTTCACAACCAAAACGTGAAAGATCATCAAATTGACGAAATTCGGAAAACTCAGGTACAAAATCGAAAAGTTTATATTCTTTTAAGTCCATACATTGATATGGAGCTTTTATTTTTCTTTTACTCATATAAATATATAAGCTCCACTTAATATATTAAGTTTACTATTTCTAAATTAAAAATAAAGAAAAATTAAGGCTTAAAAATTTCGTGTCCCCATAAATGGGGAAAAATCAAATCACACAAGTTTTTGAAAGTGCCAAAAAATATTTAATTATTTCATTTTTGCTTATAATTTCTATTATATCAATATCATCTATTAGTGCTGCAGAGGATATGGATCATTCTCTCTTAGAAGATAATTCTATAGATGAAACTGTAACAGCAGATGAAGGTGTAGATGAAATTGTAGGTGAAGATTCATCTACAAACAATGAAGAAATTACAAGTGGAAATGACCAAGGAACAATACAAGCTACGACAGGTTCTTTTAGCGAATTGAGAAATCTTATTAATTCACAAAGTACTGTCAATTTATCACAAGATTATGAATACAAATCTTCTGATTCTTTATATAAGAAAGGTATTGTGATAAATAAAAAAGTGACAATAGATGGAAATGGACATGTAATCTATTGTTATGGTAATAGGGTTTTTAATGTAACTAGTAATGGAGAACTTACTTTAAAGAATGTTATACTTATGGGTGATTTGACCAAATCTGTAAATGAAGGTGGAGCAATATATATTCAAGGTGGAAAAATAGATTTGATTAATTGTAGTATATTGAAATTTGCCGTTTACAAAGACGGAGGTGCTATTTGGAATAATGGAACTGTCAATATTCAAGAAGTATCTGCTATTAATCAAAGTATGGCTGAAAATCGTGGTGGAGGTATAATGAATTATGGAAAATTAACTATTTTAGGAACCAATGTTCTAAGTGCAGCAACTACTTATTTCTATAACAACGCAGCAAAGATTGGTGGAGCAATATATAACCTCAACGAGGTTGCTGCATTATGGGCAAGGTTCAATTTAAATCAGGCCTTAAATAATACGGGAGCCGTTTATAATAGTGTTAATGACACTAAAAAGGCTACAATTCTCCAATGTCTTTTCAATAGTAATTTTGCAGCAGAAGGTTCTGATGCATTATATAATTGTTATGTTCATAGTTCATATTTAATTGAACCTACTGAATTTACTCATACAGGAGTATTTATGATAAAAGGTTTGGCATATAATTCTGCAAATTATAATACTCACGAATATTCTCCAAGTCAGTTCATTAATGTTACAATAGGATTAAATCTTGGAATTGAAAATGTATTAACTAATTTTACAGAAGGGGATATAGGTATTGTTGATATAAATATATTTGACATTTATAAAAATTACGAGGGGATTAAAGTAATTTTCAAATATACAATCAATGGCCAAACACAAACTTTAGAAAAATTAACAGATTCAAACGGTCATGTTTCATTCGATTTAGGAGAATTACTTAATGGAACTTACATATATAATGCATATATTGATGATACAAAATATACTGCAATAGAAAATGGAACAGGTAATTTTACAGTAAAAAAACTAGGATCATTCACTGAACTTGCAAGTCTCATTAATTCTAAAAGCAGCATTACCTTAACAACAGATTATACATTTAAAGTTACTGACAGCGAATATAAAACAGGTATTCCAATTGCTAAAAAAATAACCATTAACGGAAACGGACATACTATTTATTGTAAAGATGCTAGGGTATTTAACCTATTCGGAAATGCTGATGTAACCTTAAGGAATTTGATGATTTATGGAATAAATGCTAACACCTTTGAATATGGTGGAGGAATTTTAGTTCAAGGAGGTCAATTAACTATTAACAATTGTATTTTAAGAAATCTTTCAAGTAAATATGAAGGAGGAGCTATATGGAATAATGGTACTCTTATAATTACAAATTATACTGGTTTTTATTTCAATAGCATTATAAAAACAGAAGACGTAGATACTGGTGGAGGAGCTATAATAAATTACGGTATTTTATATGCTTATCTATCCGGTTCATATAGAGTTGTATTCTATAATAATACAGCAGACTTTGGTGGAGCAATTGATAATGAAAACCAGGCACAAATAGAATATGCTTATTTCTATTACAATAATGCTAAAGAATGTGGTGGTGCTGTATATAATAATTTAGATGAAGCAAACAAATGTATAATACAAAATAGTGTTTTAGAACAAAATACTGCTGGAGATTGTGCAGGTGCTCTTAAAAATTGTTTTGCATGGAATTGTACTTTCCTAACTGGAAATGATTGTCCTAATGAAGGTAAATATATGTTGGAAGGTATGGCATATAATTCTGGAAACGAAACCATTAATTATAACGAGCCATATTACTCTGATATAACCATTGTAACAGATTTACTCCCTACAAATAATCCCGATTATTCACCACAAATTATTTTTACAGAAGGTGATGATTGTATTGTTAACATTCTTGTTAGTGATAATGTTGCAAAATATAGTGGAATAAAAGTTATTTTAAGATATAGCCTTAATGGACAGGTAGAAACCTTAGAACAAAATACAGATTCTAATGGTATTGCATCATTTAATTTAGGTAAATTACCACGTGGAGTATACGAATATTTCGTATATACTAACTCTACCAATTACGCTTATTGGGAATATATTTATTCCAATATTACAGTTAAAAAAGATCTTAATTTGAATATTACTAATTTAGACATAAGTGACATTGTTAATATGACTGTTGGCGATGTTTTAAGTTTTGATGTAAAAGCTATAGATATTAACAATCCAGACAATATTGTAAGTGGTGCTAGAATAATATTAAACTTTAAAAATACAACCTCAGGATATGATTTCTATCAAGCATATACTGATGATGAGGGTATTGCACACTTTAATATTAAAGATAATTTAACTGAAGGAGTCCATGAAGTCTTAATTACTGTAAAACAATTTGATAATACATACTCCTCAGGGATTATTGGATTTAATGTTAATGTTGAAAAAGTGAAAGACCTTATTATTACTGCAAATAAAGTTTCAGCTACTTATGGAACCAGTACAAACTTAAACATTAAAGTTACAAACAATCTCTCCAAAGTATATTCAGGTCTTAAGATCATTATCAAATTAGTTTCTGGTGGTAAAACTAAAACATATAGTGCTATAACCAATGCTAATGGTGTTGCTAGTTTTAATACCAAATCTCTCGATAAAGGAAATTATGTTGCACATATTTCTATTGGTAATGCATCATATATAGGCTCCCCTATTACTTCAAGTGTGAAAATCACACAAAAAGCTTTAACTATTTCTCCTAAAGTTAAAAATACTGCTAAAGGACCTTCATTAATGATTACCGTTACTGATAAATCTAAAAGACTAAATGGTATTAAAATTAAGCTTCTTGTATATACTGGTAAAAAGTATAAAACCATTAATTTAGTTACTGGTAAAATATCTGGTAAGGCCGGTATGTGTGGTATGATTACCAATATGTTCAATAAAGGTAAACATAAAGTTGTTATCCAAATAAATAGTCCTAATTACAAAGGTAAGAAAACAACTTATATAACAATTACTAAAAAACATAAAACCATACGTAATTATTATACATACTACACAAATGGTAAAAAAATAACTAAAAAACTATAGTTTAAGTAATAATTAACTAAAACTATTTAATTTTTATTATATCTAAAATTATCTTTTTATTTTTATTAATTTTATTATTTTTTTTTTTTGATAATTTTTTATTTTTTATTAAAATTTTTTTAATAATTAGATTTTTTTAAATTGTTTATTAATTTTTTATATTATAAATTATTTTTATCTATATATTTTTAATTAAAATTTGAATAAAATTAAATATCATTAAAATAAATTTATTAAACTATTATGATTTAGTTGAAATTTTCTAAATTTATTGATAAAAACTGAAATGAATAATTTTCTTTTTATTCATATACTAATGCTTATATGATTATATAATCATCTATTTAGGACGTATTACAATTATTATATAATTATACATTAATATAAATCTTAATTATTTAAAATAATTGTTTAAATTAATTTATTTATTCGAATAAATTTACAATTTTTCATATCTTTAATAAAACTAAATTGAAAATATTTATAAATATTACAATAAATTAAAAAAGTTTAAAAATAAAAAAAATTAATATTTATATGATTATAAGTTATAAGAATTTTAACAATTTAATGAATTGTATAAAAATTTGATATAACAATTAAATAAACTAAAAAATTTAAACAAATTAAAGGGTATGATATAGATTATTCTTAAGGTAAATAGAGGAATGTGATAGGATGAAAAGACGTAATAAACTTGTAATAGCTATTGTTGCCGTTGCCGTTTTGTGGGTGGCACTTGTAATTGGTGGTACATTTATGGGCGGTGAAGATTTAACACAAGCAGATAGAGATATATTGGTTCTAGCAGGAGATAAATATGAACAACCTAATGGTGCTGTAGATATGGCATTCATGATACATTTAGAAAATGGTAGTATTAAAAATTACACCCCAGTATATCCCGGAGGTAAAGTTCACCCTTCAGTAGCAGCTCCAAGTAATCTTGGTGGAAACTTACGTCTTCATGATAGTTTATGGTTTGGTACTGATGTGGGTATGGATTATGCAAAAGAAATTGTAGCGGCTGAAGAGGGAATGGAGGCTGATGCAGTTGTTGTTGTTTATACTGATGCAGTAGATGCTGTAATTGATTCAGTACGGCCTCTTACAGTAGATGGGGAAGTAACCAATCTTACAGCGGAAGATATCATACGTGAAAATGATGCATATAATGGTTATGCTGGAAGTGAAAGTGTTTCAGGTACAATGTCACGGGGAGATGCTGTTATGGTACTTGTAAAAGCTTTATCTCAAGCTGCAAAAGATCCAGATAAAAAGAATACAATGATTCAAACAGCTTTAGATCAATATAATAAAGGTAATATCCTTATGAAACCAAAAGGATCATTTGCAAGATTACTTGCAACTAAAGGTATTGAAAGTCTTGGATAAAAATAATAAATAGTTTTAAAAGAAATTACTTATCCTTTTAAATCATACCTTTAATTTTATTTTTTTTTAATTTTTTTATTGGCTATTTTTTACTATTTTTTATACAAATTTTAAAAAACTAATAATTTTTGATATTATTTGAATAATTTTTATTTTTTTAAATTTTTAATTAATTTTAATATGAATTTGACTAATTTTATCCATAAAATAAATTTAATAAATTAATTAAGAAATTTAATTTATTTAACCGCTTAAAAATAATAATTTCAAATAATATAGCAAATTTTAAATAATTTTATTAGATATAATAATATATTTAAAATATAGTGTGATGGTATGAAATTTAAATATATTTTTTTTATATTTTTATGTTTTATTCTAATGATTTCTCTTACAAGTATATCAGCAATGGAATTAAGTGATGATAATAACAATCTATCAACTAATTCTTATGATGAAAGTCTAAGTATTTCAAATACTGATTTAAAAGACAATGAAAATATTAATGATAATCTTAAAGAAAATGTTGACGATGAAAGTAATCCGCAAATATCTTCAACTAATAATCCTTCACCCCGTATAGAAGATGAAAATGAAATAGCAGATAATATTAATGTAAGTTTTCCTGAGAAAGTATATCAGAATAGCTCAGAAAACATAACAATAATATTACCTGATGAAGCTTCAGGATACATTAAAGTTACAATCGATGATATAGCAATTTATAATGAAACTATAACAGAAAAAACAATTAATGTACCAATTACCCTTCCAGTTAAAAAGCTTCCTTTCATTGTAGTTAATAGAAATATTGATTATACTTCATATAAAGTAGATGTTTATTATAATGACATAGCACTTAATATTAACCATACATTAAAAATAATGAAATTCAATCATACTTATGATTATTATCCTGCAATCCCTGAAGAAATCCTAAAAGATGACAATCAAACATATCAAAGCATTTCACTAATATTCCCTAGTTCTGCAAATGGTACTGTAGACATATATCTAGACGATGAATTTATAGAAACATTAGTCACATATCAATATACATTTTTAAATATTTCCAAATTTAACAATTTAAGCCTCGGAGAACACAAAATCAGAGTTATCTACTCTGGTGATGACTACTACCAAAGTAGTGATAGAAACTTTAGCTATAATATTGTAGATGTTTTAGCAAATATTCCGAACAATATAATTTTAGATCATGATGATTGCATTTACCTTAAAACTTTAAATCATATCTATGGTTATGTCAGTGTTTATTTTGACGGCACTAGAGTTATTTATAAAAGATTAGATAATCATCATGAGTTTTTAGAATCTTTATTTGACTATGTAAAATGTGGAGAACATACAATTAGAGTAGAATATAATGATACTGATTTTAACTATGTTAAAGAGAAATTAGTTAACATTACATATACTATTGATTCAATAGGAACTAGTTTCACTTATCGTGATGATAATGTATTTACCATTATTGTCCCATATGATTTTAAAAGAAATTTGATTAAGATTACCATAGATGGTGAGCCTTATAATTTTAACTTTGACAATGACGGTTGGATCGACATAAATATATCAAGACTTTCAGCAGGAAATCATACTGTAGTTTTAAACTATACTGGAGATAGTAAATATGGGGACTGTATTTATATCCAAAATATTACTGTTGACTATTCCATCAAAGTTCCATATATTATTAATTTTAATGATGGAGATAATGTAACCGTTACTTTACCAGTTGATGCTATTGGTAATTTGGAGGTATATATTGATAATATTTTACATGAATCTGTTCCAGTTCATGAGGGATTTGCTCTTATTTATCTAAACAATTTGACCTGTGGTAGGCACAATATAACTGCAAATTACACAAGTAGTGACTATGATGTTATAGGTGTTGATTCATCAATATACTGTGACTTTAAGATTATCCAACCATTTTACTTTAAATGTGGTGAAGATAAAAATTTAACCATATTATTTTCAAATCAAACAATTGGAATAGTTAGATTCAAGATTAATAACTATACATATGAGATACCTTGTGAAAATGGTAAAGCATCAGTTTCACTTAAAAATTTATCCATAGGAGAATATGATGTTGAGATTGTTCTTGAATGTGGTGATGAAAATGTTACAGCATATACTTACTTTGAAATTATAGAAAACACTGAAAGGATCATCGGTGCAAGTAATATTCAAATGCTTTATACAGCTAATAAAATTTACCAGTTAAAGGTTTATGATAAATTTGGAAAAATATCAAAAAGTGGATATATCCAAATAAGCATTGGTAAAAATAAATATAAAGTTAATATCAGCAAAACAGGAATAACTAAATTTAAAATACCTAATATTAAACCAGGTAAATACAGTGTAACAATTAAGTATAATAAAGTTTCAATTAAAAAGACACTTAAGATTAAGTCTATTTTAAAGGCAAACAATATCAATTTTAACAGAAAAAGGAAATTACAGATTAGGGTTTCATTATCAAAAGTTAATGGCAATTATCTAAAAGGAAAAATAATCAAGATTAAAGTTTTAGGAAAAACATATAATGTTAAGACCAATTCTAAGGGTATTGCTAAATTAAATATAAATAAAAAATTAACTAATAAACTTAAAAAAGGACAAAAAATAACTTATAAAGCAATCTACCTTAAAGACCAAAAGAAAGCAACTATTAAAGTTATTAAATAATTATTAATCTATAAATTTTTTAAACTATTAATTTTAATTTAATATTCTACACTGATATCAGATTATTATAGTTTGAAAATATAAAAAATTTTTAATTAAAATGTTTATATAAAAAAGAGGAGAGAGATAGAATGAATCCGATACTAGGTTTTGGAGCAATGAGATTAGACCTTACTGATGAAAATGACAATAGTTCTATTGATAATGAAAATTACAAACAGATGATTGATTATTATATGGCGGAAGGATTTAATTACTTTGACACTTCATATGCATACCACGACGGATCATCTGAAATTGGATTAGCCAAAAATTTAGTTTCAAGATATCCTAGAGAGTCATTTGAAATAGCTGATAAAATACCTACATGGTTACTCGAAAAGCCAGAAGACAATCAAAAATTCTTAGATATCATACTTGAAAGATTATCAGTAGATTATCTGGACCTTTTACTAGTACATGATGTTAATGAAAAATCATATCCTGTTTGTAAAAAATGCGGTACTTTTGAATTTGTAAAGAAAATGAAAGACAATGGTGTTGCACGAAAAATAGGATTTAGTTTTCATGACAAGTCAGATTTACTTAAAGAAATACTTGAAGAATACTCTGATATAATTGATGTTGTTCAATTACAAATCAATTATCTTGATTGGGAAAGTAACCTAATTGATTCTGGAAATTGTTACAGGCTATGTGAAGAATATGATATAGATGTCATTGTCATGGAACCAATTAAAGGTGGTACCCTTTCACAACTTCCCCCAGATATTGAAAATGAATTTAAAAAATTCAACCCAGATATTAGTTTAGTGGAATGGGCTTTAAGATTTGCAAGTAGTTTTAAAAATGTTAAAATAATTTTAAGTGGAATGAATAATTTAAAACAGATGAAAGAAAACTGCAAAATATTTAAACCAATTGAACCATTAAATGAAGATGAAATAAGTTTCCTCTTATCAATGGGTGAAAAAATCAATGAAAGAGTTGAAATACAATGTTCCTATTGTAATTATTGTCTAAGTGAATGTCCTGAAAAAATTCCTATTCCTGACTACTTCGAGTTATATAATTCTGAGAAGATGTATTCCTTGCCCTCTACAAGAGCAATGTACAATACTAAAGTAAACAATAAACCATCACCAGATGATTGTACTGCTTGTAACTCTTGTGTAGATATTTGTACTCAAAAATTAGATATTCCTGATTTACTTATTGAAGTTCAAGAATTCTTCGTAGACCAATAATTTTTTTTTTTTTACTTTATATATTTTTATTTTTAAAATTTTTTATATATGCTAATATTTTATGATTAAGTTTATATAGTAACAATTGCATATACAAGTGTATAATTGCATATGCAAGAGAGATGAAATTATGGACAAGAATTCAAATATTGAAATGATAACAGGTGACCCTAAAAAAGCAATAAATAAATTATCACTACCTATTATAGGTAGTATGTTCTTAATATTTGCAAACAATATTATTGATAGTATATGGGTATCAGGACTTGGTTCAGAACCTTTAGCTGCACTTGGATATATAACACCCCTATTTATGGTAATGGTTGGAATAGGAAACGGAATAGGAGCAGGTGGTAACTCACTTATCTCAAGATATATAGGTGCAGAAGATAAACAGTCAGCAAATAATGCAGCAATACACAACTTAATATTAAGTCTTATAATATCAATTGGAGTTACCATACTATTTTTAATAATAATGAAACCTTTACTCATAATGATGGGTGCAGGAGGTGTAATTAAATATGCTACAGATTATGGATTTATAATTTTCTTATGGACATTTGCAATATTAATGCCTCCAATTGTAGGAGGAGCATTTAGAGCAGAGGGAGATATTAAAAGAGCAACTCTTCCAATAGCTATAGCTGCTATTATAAACATGATTTTAGATCCAATATTTATTTATGTATTAAACTTAGGAATAAGTGGAGCTGCATGGGCAACAGCACTCGGACCATTTATAAGCCTTTTATTAATGATTTACTGGATATTTGTTAAAAAAGACACCTACTTATCATACAATATTAAAGATTTCCATAATGATTTGAAAATGTATAAAGACATTCTTGTAGTTGGTATTCCTGCAAGTTTGGAACAACTTATCCTATCTGCATTAATGATTGTAGTTAATTTTATGCTTACCCTAGTTTCAGGTTCTGTTGCAGTTGCGGTTTATACTGCAGGATGGAGAATAATATCAGTTGGAATGTTACCTGCAATTGGTGTTGGAACAGCAGCAATTTCCGTTGCAGGAGTTGCATATGGATCTAAAAAATATGAAAACCTTAGAGTTGTTGCAAGATATGCAGTTAAGGTTGCTTTTATTGCTTCTGTAATAGTATGTATATTACTGAATGTATTTTCAAACCAAATTGCATTTATATTCTCATACTCAGAGTCTAGTGCCCAACTTGAACCTTTGATTGTAAGCTTTTTACAATTAATGTGTCTATTTATCCTATATGTACCATTCGGTGCAAGTGCAGGTAATGTATTTCAGGGCGTAGGTAAAGGTACAATTTCATTTATCTTAACTACATTTAGGGAATTTATACTTGTTTTAATCTTTGCATATCTACTTGGATTTGTATTTAATTGGGGAGAATTTGGAATTTATTGTGGTATGCTTTTAGGTGGAGGTATAGGTTCACTTATAGCATATGTTGCAGTGGAATATTATATTACAATATTAATTAAGGGGCGAAATAATG
Organism: uncultured Methanobrevibacter sp.; assembly: GCA_964418715.1. Taxonomy (GTDB): domain Archaea; phylum Methanobacteriota; class Methanobacteria; order Methanobacteriales; family Methanobacteriaceae; genus Methanarmilla. The sequence continues at coordinate 11,738 of CAYQMW010000035.1, forward strand.
AAAAATCATAATATTCCAACTGTCCCATACATTTCTATAATCTACAGAGAACATGCCAAATATCTCAATGATAAACTAAAAAATGAAAATCTAAGTTATGGCCTATATCCCCTACTTATTACCATATATCAAGATGAAGGGATAATTCAAGAAGATTTAGCAGAAATATTCCATCTAAATGAAAGTACCATAACACGAAACTTAAAAAAACTTGAAGATAAAGGATTTATTGAAAGAACAAATGATAAAAGAACCAAGATTATTAAAACAACCTCAAAGGGCAAATTAACTGCAAAAAAAGTTATGGACTATGATGAGTTATGGGATAAGAAAATTATTGATATAATTGGTATTGAAGAGTATAATCGATTTAAAGATACACTTAAACATCTCAGTGAATCATTAATTTAATAAAAGTAAGATATATTAAACAATATCATTAAAAACCAGATATGTATTAAAAAGAATTTAATATATATTAAAATTTAAAAAATAAAAAAAAGTAGAGGTTTAAACCTCTAATAACTAATTTTACAGACTACTTGTATCAACACTATAACCATCTATAGATGATGCTACACCAGGATCTTTTAGATGAATATTCTGTCTAGGTATGTTAATAGTTATATCCATAGTCTTATTGTTTAGATTATAATGTAATACATAAGTTACATTTTTAACATCTAAAACTTCAGAAGTAGTGAACTCATAATCACATGTTAACATAGTACCATTTAAATCATAATCATAACTATCAGGATCATCTATATCTGAGTTTAGAGCTTCTAAATCATCATATCCTGATGAATTGATCACTTTAGACATATTCTCCTCTAAGTATTCTTTAATTGCCGTTGCATTAAAGTCCGGAACTGTTGCATTAGTAGCATTGTAATCAACATGAGAACTAGTAGTATAATTATAGTCATCATCATCATAGTCATTATCATAATCATAGTCATAACCATAAGAATAGCTGCTACCTACATAAGGAGTTACATTAGTTATATTAGCATCGGCCAGATCTACTGTAAACGTTACATTATAGTCATATGATGCATCATGACCTCTGTTCCAGTGACCATACCAATAATTAGCATCCTCACTTGTTGCAACAAAAGTGTCCTGTGTTGCTGGAGTATAATTTGTATATTTAAAATTGGAATTAGTTGCAATTATACTTCCTGTTGCATTAAAGTTAGTTACCTCTTTTGTATGTCCATAATCAGTTATAGCTATACCATTTAAGAAGAAGAGTATGAATAAAATTACTACAATATTCCTTTTATCTTTAACAATTCTACCAATACTAAGGTTTTTAAATGATTCTTTTGTATAATCCTCAGTATTTCCATTTTCAACATCGTTTTTCGCATCTAAAGCAGATAATATCCTAATTATAAATGCAAATATACTTGCAAAGAAAAATTCGTTAAATATTCCTTTTAAAAAGTATTCATTATAAGGATTAATTAAAAATGCAAAAGTCCATAATAATAATGGAACTAACAAGTACAATATTCCCTTAATATATTGTTTATTATAAATTTGTCCTAAACCTGGAACAATCAATGATAAAATACATGCCAATATAGGATTTTTTTGATCATTTCCCATAAAATACACCTCTATTTAAAGAGCATAAATTTAATTCTAATTTTTAAATTAATTAATTATCTTTTAATTCTCCCTCTAATACAACTAATAAAGTTTCACGATCACTACCACAATCTTGAGCAATAGTTAGAAGAATTTTTGCCATATTGTTTAAATCACCATTACGATTATACATAGTTTCAGTTAATGGTAATGTTGGTGAAACATTAACATAATGAATTTTTCCTTTGTATAAAAACTTAGCATAACCATATTCTACCCATGATTCTTTTTGGTGCCAAAAAATACTATTAGAACTTGTTTCACTAACGAAATCCTCAGTTTTTACATCTGTTTTAAGGTTTCTAGGACTTCGACCTTCTAAGTGATCTGCATCTTCCTTACTAATTCTATAAGGTTTTACATCAACATTCCATGTTTTTTTGATTGCTGGAATCCATTTTGAATTAACTGCCCAATCACAAGCTACTGCACTACTTGGAATATTAGTATTAAGATCAGTAGTTGATACTGTAGAATCAGAAGTAGTTGCAGTTGTACTTCCAATAGCAGCAGTATTTGATTGTGGTATGGTAGTAGTTGCAGGATTTGTTGTAACTTGGGCTTTGTTTTGCTGAATATTTTTATTTGTACCAGATTTGCTGATTTTACTTATAATCCAGCCCACAATATAAACAATTATTGCATAGAATATACCTGTCTTCAATGCTGCAATTACAAAAATTCCAGGATCATGTGTTCCAATATACTCATTGAAACCACTCATAATACCTATTATAAAAAATAGAAAAGTGAGACCTTTAACTTTTGAAACTCTTAGTTCACCCGTTTTTTCATCATTTTTAAAAAGAATTTTTTCCACAAATTCATTAGAGTCCATTTTTATTACAACTCCTATAATTATAATATAAAATATATTTTAGGCCATATATAAAAATAGTTATTTTAATTTAGAATATTCACTTAAAAATGAATTTATTAAAATGTATTCATTATTTCTATAAAAAAATTGTATAAAATAGTAATTGAATATTTTCAAGCAAATATAGATAAAATAAATAAATTTTATAAAAATGTTTAAAAAAATTAAGTAAAATTTAGTAAATGTAAAAAACCATTTGATGAATTAAAAAAATTATTATAATTTTAGAAAATAAAAAAAGAGATATAAAAAAAATATTTAATTGTTGGCATATTTCTTAAATCTTCGAATAAATATCTTAGCCCAAATGTAACCTATTGTACCTCCTAAGAAACATCCGAATATTAGACCAGCATAAATTCCTTCAACACCCCAACCTAAAATAAAACAAAAGATATATGCAAATAGACTTTCAAAAAGAAGTGATCTTAAAAGTGTGATAATTAAAGAATATACTCCTTTACCAACACCCTGAAAAACCATAGAAGACATTATCCCATGAGGAATAGCTAATACAAAAAAACTTAAAACTGAAATAGCTGTAGCAATTTCTGGTGCTAAATGAGAACTTGCAGCAGTATAACTAAATACAGATGCTATTTGAGATGAGCATATAAACATTAAAATTCCTATTATTACAGAGAAAAGAAAACCTAATTTAATGGAATATGAATGAGCAGTTTTTAAGTTTTCAGGATTTCGAGCACCATATGCAACTCCTGCAACTGTTAAAACAGCAGTTCCTATACCTATAAGGGGAATAGTTGCAAGTTGTACTATTCTCATAGATGCAGTATATACTGCAACTGCATCTGTACCTGATGCAATTACAAGCATTCCATTTATCATTATTGCAAGTGCTGAAAAGATTAAAGTTTCAACAGTAGAAGGAATTGCAACCTCCAAATTTTCTTTTATTAATCTAGTACTATATGAGAAGTTTTTAGGAGTTAAATCAAGATAAAGGTCTTTTTTACCCCATATCCAATATGTCATTATAATACATGATATTGAAGCAGATATTACAGTAGCCCATGCTGCTCCAGCAATTCCAAATTTCAATATATAAATAAAAATCGGATCAAGTATAATATTTAATATTGCTGTAACTGCAATTGCAAGGGTTGCTCTTTTCATATCACCTTCAGATCTAAATATTGCAGATGCAACACCAGAGTAAACAAATATAATCAAAAATGAAAATACTACATAACTGTAATCCATTGCTGGACCCATTGTTTTACTTGCACCCATAAATATTAAAATAGGCTTCATAAAACCTACAATTAAAAGAGTAGCTACAACAGATATAATTATACATAATAATAAAGAGTGTAGACCTGCATTATTTGCCTGTTTATAATTTTCTGCACCGATAAATCTTGCAATTAATGAGTTTGCACCAGCACCAATACCATTACCAAGAGCTATAAGTACCATAAACAAGGGAGTTATAAAACCAATAGCTGCAAGAGCATCTGCTCCTAATCCCGCTACCCATATACTGTCTGCAATGTTATATAACATAATAAGTAGCATGGATAACATCATAGGAATACTTAATTTTATAATAGCATATGGAGGGTATCCTCTTATCATTTAGATATTACTGGTATTGTTTTTATCATCACTCATTTTCTCTTCCTTAATAGTAATTTTTGATAAATAATTAAAATTCTATAAAAATTAAAAGATATACTTAACCTTATTTTAATTTTAAGTTAATATTATAGGTTTAATATAAAATTCAATA
>CAYQMW010000036.1:0-4023 GCA_964418715.1 uncultured Methanobrevibacter sp.
GGCATGACTTTCCTACAAAGTGGAAATCTCAGTATTTTTTTATAAGTTGTTTTTTTATAAAATTCATTAAATAAATAATATTATTTTTTAATTTCAAATAATTTATTTATATCTATTTTCAATTGTCATTATGATTTTTAATTTTATTTTTAGTTTTTTTTAGTTTTCAAATAAAATTAAATATTTTTATATACTTTCATAATCTAAATATTAATGATTAAAAATAATAAAATTATTTTAAAAAATCAATATAATAGGAGAGTAAAATATGTGTATTGCAGCACCAGCTCATGTAGTTGAGATTGATAGGGAAAATGGTTTATTATCTGCTGACTTTGGAGGAGTTAGACAAACTGCAAAACTTAATCTTTTACCTGATGTTGAAGTTGGAGATTATGTTTTAATCCATGCAGGTTATGCTATTGAAAAGTTATCTGAACAAGCAGCTTTAGAATCTCTTGATGCATGGGACGAACTTTTAGAAGTTTTGGATGAAGAAGATAGAGAATGGGAAGAAAACCATTCTAATTAATTTTTTTTATTTTAATTTTTAATTTAAATACTTAAAATCATTTAAACATTAGTTTTTTTAATTTATTTAATAAATTACTTATTTTAAATTTAATTATCCTATATTATTTTATTTACTTAATAAATAGAAACTCTTTTTACTTTGTCTATTTTTAAAAATTCATTAATCAAATCACCAGGTACTGGTTCCTCTGTGATGATTGTAAGTACAGGATTATTTTCAAGATATGTGTCTTCTGCATATGCTTGTCTAATATTAATATTTTTTTCTGAAATTAAATTACTGGTTGATGCAAGAATTCCACTACTATCTTTTCCTACTTCGATTTCAATTACACCAAGGCCCAGACTTTTTGCAATATTTTTAAGTAATGTTCCTGCAGGTACAATATTTTTAAAGATCATACTTAATTCTTCATCATTTAGGATAAAGCCTATTGTTGACTTGATTGCCCTTCTATCTACATCTGAGACTTTTGCAAGCGCAGCTTCATTTATTTTTAAATCTCCGCAGTATAATTTTCCATCATCAGAAATTCTTATACCTAATTCTATCATTTTTTGGACAACTCTGATTCTTGCAGGGTATTTACGAAATTTTTTGTTTACTTTTTCCCACATTTTAACCAAACTCCACATTTTTGTACATTATAGTATAAGATTTTTTAATATATATAGTTTATAGATTAATTAATCTATAAACATATTTTATTAAAAAATCATTTCTTAACTTTAAGGTAAATGATTATGAGGGGTTTGAAATAAATTTTTCTTTTTTGGTCTATGTCCTAATTGTACTTTCTGATTTTCTTTTCTATTTGTATTTTATTTATCTTTCTATTTACTATCTTATCCTTATTTGATAATGTTCAGTCATTGTTTTATAATGATTAGCTTTTTCTTCATAGCCTAGTTTTTCATATTCATTTGCAAGTTTTAAAGTATATTTAATCATTTTTTCTGCATGTTTGCTGTATTCATAACGGGTAGAACAGTATTGGCCTACTTCACTTTTTTCGTCATATTCTTTTTCCAATATATTTAAATATATTAATTCAGCATTTTCTTCTTTTATTTGTTCTAATTGTTTATTTTGAGAAATTATTTTTTCATCAGATATTTTTTTCATTGCTGAACACCGGATTAGTACATGAGGGTCATTTAATGCTATTTTAGATAATAAATTATCATCAGATATTTTTTCAATTGTATTTTTACGAACATAGCGATCAGGTTCATTTAATACAATCTCGGTTAAAATATTTTCATCATTAATCTTACTAATTGCTTTTTCTCGATTGAGTATTTTATTATCATTTTTAGCAATATTGGCTAAAATTGACTCATCATCAATCTTACAGATGGCTGTCATGCGGACATCACCATCAGGATTATTCTGAGCAATATCTGCTAGAATGGTCTCATCTTTAATCTTTTTAACAGCAGTTATGCAGACCTTTCTATTTTCTCCATTCTCTGCAACATCTGCTAATGCAGACTCATCACTTATCTTTCCAATTGCTGCATGGGCAATATTTTTCTCAGGAACATATTTGGCAATTTCTATTAGAGTAAACTCATCATCAATTTTATTTATATTAATTCTATTACTTGCCTTTTCACGAATTTTCCACCAGTTGTTGCATTTTATGATATCTATTAAAAGAGAAACATCAAAAATATTTTCAAGAGCATTAAGACAGACATCATCATAAAATGCGTTCTTGGCAATATCTGCTAAAATATGCTCATTCTTTATCCGACAAATAGCAATCTTTCGAATATTGTCCTCAGAAGCATTTTTAGCAACATCTGCTAAAATACCATTATCATAAATTTTTTCAACAGCTTGTTGAGAAATTCTATTAGTGGGAGCATTCTTAGCTATTTCTGCTAAAAGAGTTTCATCATCAATATTTGCCAAATCTATTTTATTAAATACTTTTTTTCTAATACTCTCACTTGGATCTGATTTAGCAATATCAATTAAAATAGACACATCATTTATTTTTTTAATAGCCAAACAACGAACTTTTTCTTCAGGATCTAATCTGGCAATATCAATTAAAACAGATTCATTTTTAATCTTTTTAATGGCTTCTATACGAACTTCTTCACTGGAATCTGTTTTAGCAATATCAATTAAAACAGACTCATTTATAATTTTTTCAACAGCTCGTTGACGAATAGTTTCAAACGGCGCATTTTTAGCAATATCAATTAAAGTAGGTTCATAATTAATTTTTTTAAGTGCTATTATAGCAATAATGCTGTCAAAATCGTTTTTCGCTACTTCTGTTAATATTTTCGGGTCATCTATCTCTTCAACAGCTGCAAATCTCACGTTCGGATTTTTATGTTTCCATCGGGGTTTAAAAATATCAAGTAATCCCATAAAATCACCTTATTTAAGATTCTGTTAATTGACAGTTTTTATTAAATTGTATTTTAAACAGATTTCTATTTTTCTTCCATTTTTTTTAAATTATGATTGTTTAGCTATCTTTATTTAAAAATAAATATAATAAAAGTTTAGTACTTTACTTTAAAGTTCATTTTAATTAAGGCATCCTTCTTCCAATATGGTTCTATCTTCTTTTATGCAGTATTGTTCATATCCTCCTCCTAATTTTTCATTTGCTTTTAGGCGAACTGGATAAGTAGTAGTTTTCACTTCCAAAATATCGAATACATAATAATCGGGATTAGTATAGTTTCTAGTTTGAACGGTATTTATTTCATAATAAGGGTCATTTTTAACAATGTCAACTAAAACAGATTCATCATTAATCTTATTTACGGCTTCTCTACGAACATCTTTATCAGGGTCATTTCGAGCAATATCTATCAAAATAGATTCATCATTAACCTTTTTGGTTGCTTCAAAACGAACAAACTTTTCAGAAGCATTTTTAGCCATGTCTACTAAAATGGCATCATCTTTAATTTTATTTATACCAATTTTCTTAACTGCTTCAAGGCGAACATCTTTATCAGGGTCATTTCGAGCAATATTTTCTAAAACAAGCTCATCACTAATGCTACTAACAGCAGCTATGCGAACTTCCATATTCTCATCACTTTGAGCAATATTTTCTAAAACTGGTTGGTTGATAATTCTAGTAACAGCTTCTCTGCGAACTTGCCCATCAGAATCATTTTGAGCAATGCCTATTAATATTTCTTCATCATATAAGCTTTGCACTGCATCAAGCCTTACTGCCGGATTTTTATCTTGCCATTTTGGTTTAAAAATATCAAGTAATCCCATAAATTCACCTTTTATTATTTAATTACAATCTAATTTAGATATATATTATAAAGCATAAACACAAACTATCAATATTTTATTGTTGTAAGTCAGTATTTAATTTTTATATTTTTCTTTAAAATTGAAATTTTATTTTTTAATAAAAGTTGAAAGCTAGTTAATAAATATAAATTTATAAAAAATAGTTTTTTTTAAAGTAGGCTAGATGGGATTCGAACCCA
>CAYQMW010000036.1:4123-4973 GCA_964418715.1 uncultured Methanobrevibacter sp.
CGACCTCACGGTTATCAGCCGTGCGCGCTAACCAGGCTGTGCCACTAGCCTATTTGAATAAAATATAATATTTAATTAGAAAAATAGTTTTTTTTAAAGTAGGCTAGATGGGATTCGAACCCACGACCTCACGGTTATCAGCCGTGCGCGCTAACCAGGCTGTGCCACTAGCCTATTTTTAATTGAATTAAATATTTTAAAACATGTAGTTGTATATATTAACAAGTACAAGTTAAAATAATTTTTATTTTTATTATATATAATAGTTTCGTTTTTTAATAAAAAAATTAAATTTTTTCATATGAAAAAAATTTAATCTTATTGGTTAATCATTTCATTGATAGCATCTGCCATAGCATGATCAATGATTCTAATTTTTACTGTTTCAACACCGTCAACATTACTTGCAAGTTCTTTAACTTGTACTGCAATACGGGTTACACTCATACATGCAGGGTTGGTTGGTTTGAGAACAATTTCTATTTCTTCTCCTTCAACATTAACTTCTTGTAAAAGTCCCATATCAACAATACTTATACCCATATGTGGGTCTAAAACTGGATAAACTGCAGTTCTAACTGCTGCTTCAATATCTTCAGACATAATCTCACCTTAGTTTTTTATAAATTGAATATATTTTGTAAAAATCTAAAACAATAAGTTTAAATTTTTATAATTTTTCAATTAAAATTAGTTTTTAATTTGAGTATAATACATTGCTTATATTATATAAACTAGAAGTCTCTTTTTAAGAAGATCTTTTGTCCTAATAGGCAATTATTGAATTACTATGGATATTATTTTGTGTTGATTATAAATTTATTAATATTTCTTTCGAAAATTGGAAATC
>CAYQMW010000036.1:4983-15772 GCA_964418715.1 uncultured Methanobrevibacter sp.
AAATCAGTTTTTAAATTTTTAAATTTATCAAACTTATATTTTAAAAATTTATTTTATAAATTAACATTAGTATTAATCTATAATAACTAATTTTAATATTAGTTTTATAATCCTATTTAAAATATACTATTTTTTAAAATTTTATTTTATGATTTAAAGTTCCTTATTCGGATAAAAATAAATATAATTGTTTTTTATTAACTAAAACAATTGTTATATTCAATATTATATTAATTCACTTATTTATAAAATTGTTTTATCAAAAAATAATATTGAATGCAATTATTTTTAATTTAAAATTAATAATGAAAATTATTAATACAAAACTATTTTTTTCTATGTCTTATATTAACTGCAACACCATAAGAGGATTTTTCCATCTCTTCTCCACTAATGATTGCTCTACCTACTCCTAATACTTCACCGTCTTTAACTACAACTACCTGATCGCGAGGTATAATTGATGGGTCTGCTTTTAAAATACCTACTGCAAATACAGTATTAGTTTTAAGTTCAAAATCAATTTCAACCACTTTAAGATTTAAATCTCTAAGTATTTCCCCACCTGCTAAATTAAGAGAATATAATCCTACATCCTTATTTAGGTATGCAATTTGTTTATGGTTATAATATAATTTTTTATGAAACATTCCTTTAGCTACAATATCGTCTGGAATAAAGTTTTCCCCACCTTCACCAAACTGATATCTTCCAATTGACCGTAGTTCATGTAAGGTTCTATCTCTCCTCGGCATTTTATTATATTTTTTAAGTTCCATACGGGTATTATATATTGAGTCAGGATGGGTGGGACGATTATCAACACAGGTGTAAGTTATATCAAGTCCATCTAAATATTCTCTACAGGTTTCTTCATAACCTCCGGAAACATTAGCTACTGCTGGTGTATCTCCAATATATTCTCTTAAAAGTTCTCCTGATTCTCTTTTTTCATCTTCGCTCCAGGAACCAGTTACACTAACATCATATGCATTAATCGGAAATGTGTTTTCTAATTCTCTAGGACATATTCCAAAAGGACTAGTTACAATTACTTCCTGATAACCTTTTGTAGCTCTTTTAAACTTTTGATGTGATTTAGAATTAGAATAAGGTTTTTTCATACTACAAGGAAGAATCGCAATAACCTCACCATATGGTTTAATTAATTTCATACGTTCTCTCCACATAAGAGCTTCAGGCCTATATAATGATTCTTCACTTGAACATATAACTTTCATATTATCACTTGATTTATTTATCTTTATTTTCAAACTGACCTATTAATTCATAGTCAAGTTCTATTAATCTTTGAATATTTTCATCTGGATTATTCATTTGTCTTTTCCATTTAGCTATTACAAATTCTAAATCAACTGGTTCATCTCCTCGAAGAAGATTATCTGCATGTGCGATTATTTTCTCTTCAATGGTTTCTGGGATATATGATTTTATAGGAAGATTTAACTCTTTTGCTTCTTTTTCAGTTATTCCAACGCCTATATGTCGCTCAACAATGTTCACTACTTCATTACTATAATTATTTTCTCTTAAAATCTCTGCACCTACAATAGCATGTGTAATCTCGTGGGTTTTACTTCTTCCAACATCATGAAGTAGAGCACCAGTTTTTATCAAATCTTTATCTGCATCTGGAAAATTTAAAGCAATCTCTTCTGCTTTTTTACATACTGCAATACAATGTTTTATAACATTCTCAGGAGTTTTTTCTTTTTTTAAAAATTCTATTTCGTCCATAATATCTATAAATTTTAATAATTTATTAAAAAATTTTAACTATATAATTAATTAATAATTCTAGGTTTTATTATATTTAAATTTAAAAATTAAAATTCAAATTAAAATGAAAAGTTCTATTTAAAAATTCAATATTTTTATTTTACATAGGAGATATTTTTTAAAATTTTCTAATTCTTTATAATCTGTGTTATATTTGTAAATTATCAATTTAAACTATTCTCTCTCATATTTTTATTTTTTTTATATAAAACATGGAATTTTTTTTTTTGAAAAATTTTATATGTTTTTAATTTGTTAAATTTAATTATGTATTATACATAAATTGTGTGTTTTAAAAAATTTTTACTCTTAAATCTAAAAATTCAGTCAATGAAAATTTTAAAATACCTAATCTAATGTTCATATTTATAATAATGCGTATATTATAATTATCTTCACGACTTTATATTTATTTATATAATCAGAGGAAGACTAATGAATCAAAGTTCTCAATGGAATTCTATATTTACATTTATTTTGGCTATGATTGGCCTTACAATTGGAATAGGAAATATTTGGCGTTTTAGCTATGTTTTATATTCTAATGGTGGAGGATCCTTTTTCATACCTTATTTAATTGCAATAATAGTTATGGGAATTCCATTTTTAATTTTAGAATATGGCTTAGGTTTCAGTTTAAAGAAGAGTTTTTCAAAATTAATGCATGATATTCGTCCTGAATTTGAGATTATTGCATGGATGTTAGTCTTATTCGTATTTGTAGTTGTAATATATTATATGGTTATTATAGGATGGGATTTTGCATATTTTTTAAATAGTTTTACTTCTGGATGGGGAACTGATCCTAATGGATTTTTCATGAGTTATGTTGGAGGTACTAATGACTTATCTCAATTTACAAGATTGATAATCCCTACATTTTTCTGTTCAACAGTATTATGGGGAGTTTTTTGGATCATATCTGTTCGGGATGTAGATAAAGGAATTGGTAGAATGTCCTCCATCTTAATTCCAGTATTATTCATTATCATGATTTTTATTTTCATATACTCATTTACATTACCTGGTAGTTTATGGGGAATAAAAACATTACTGACTCCAAATTGGTCTGCTCTTTTTAATATTAACATTTGGCTTGCTGCTTTTGGACAAACAATATTTACTTTAAGTATAGGTCAGGCAATGGTTTATACATATGCAAGTTATTTACCTAAAAATTCAAAATTAGTTGATGAAGTATTGTTGGTTGTTATTACAAACACATTATATGAGATTTTTATTGCTATAGGAGTTTTTTCAATACTTGGATATATGTCTTTAAAATCAGCAACTCCAATAAATCAATTAGTTGGTGATGGAACCGGCTTGGTTTTCGTTGTATTTCCGCAGATTTTTAATGAAATGGGTATTGCAGGTCATATTATAGGTCCTTTATTATTCTTATCTATATTATTTGCAGGATTAACTTCGGCATTTGCGTTGTTTGAACCTTTGCTCTCATCCCTCTGTGATAAATTTAAATGGAGTCGACGTAAAGGTGTAACAATACTTGTCGTTATTGCATGGCTTTGTTCTATTATTTTTTCAACAGGTATAAGCAGTTATTTAGTTGAAATTGTCGATACATTTGTAAATAACTTTGGAATATTGATTTTAATCGGTGTTCAGGCAATTATTTTTGGATGGATGTATGGTGTTGAGAAGGTAATACCAGTTTTAAATGAACTTTCTACTATTAAAGTTGGAAAAACATGGGTTTTCATAATTAGATACCTATTACCAATTCTTATTATTGTAATATGGATATACGGCATTTTACATTTAGTTAATAATACTAATTTATTTGAAATAGTTGTTGATATACTTATCACAGTTATTGTTGTAGGCCTTTCATTATTATTATATAAAATTAAACCTAAATCTAAATCTGCTTAATAATTATTAGGTGATATGATGTCAAAAGAAGAATTACTTGAAAAAGGGTATAAAGCATATGAAAATGATGAAATTATTGTTTTCTGGAACCCTAAATTATGTGAACATGCAACTGAATGTATAAGAGGAAACAATAAAGTATTTGATCCTACAAGAAGGCCTTGGGTTGATATTTCAGATGCATCTGCTAGTGAAATTGCATCTATTATTGATAAATGCCCTTCAGGTGCACTTTTATATGAAATCAAAAGAAAATAATATTGATTAAAATATAAAATTAATATTAAAATTAAAATAATTAATTATAAGTTTAGAATAATTATTGCAATAATTATACAATAATATTTATAATAATAATTTACCTAAAATTAAATTATGTATACTTTTATTTTATGTTTATTATTATTGATTGGATCTTATTTTATTTATGGAAAGGTTATTGAGAGGATATCTGGTGTTGATGCAAATAACCCTACTCCAGTTCAAAGATTGGAAGATGGGGTTGATTACATGCCAATGTCTAGATGGAAGGCTTTTTTAGTTCATTTTTTAAATATTGCAGGTTTAGGGCCTATATTCGGTGTTATTCAAGGGGCATTATTTGGTCCATCTGCATTTATATGGATTACTTTTGGTACTATTTTTATTGGTGCTGTTCATGATTTCTTCTCGGGATTTTTATCCCTTAGAAATGACGGTCTTACAATGCCGGGTATTATTTCTAAGTATTTAGGGTCAACGGTTCAAAAATTTATTGCAATTATCACTGTAATAACAGGTGTTCTTGTTGCAACTGTTTTTGCTATGGGGTCTGCTGCTTTAATTGGAAAATTAACAATGACTCCGGAATTCATGTGGGTTCTAATAATTTTTGCCTATTTTTTAATTGCAACACTATTTCCAGTTGATAAAATTATTGGAAAGATATATCCTATTTTTGGAGGATAATTTTTATTAATGCTAATTTAAATGACTGTATCATTAATCCTATAAACAGTAGATATTATTCCTGAACTTACAACTCAGGGATTATATTTTTCTAAAGAGCCGATTTTCCCATTTTTATGTGTTACAATTGCTTGTGGGGCTATTTCAGGTTTTCATGCATCTCAATCTCCTATTGTTGCTAGATGTTTAAAAACTGAAGACGATTCAAAACCTGTATTTTTCGGTGCTATGGTTTTAGAAGGTATAACTGCTCTTTGCTGGGCTGCTATTACTCTTGCATTTTTCCATGTTTCACCACAAATTGCAAGCTCTTTTGCAGCTGTTCCATCAGTTGCAGTATATGAAATGGCATCAACTTTACTTAATCCACTTGGTGTTATTTTAATTATTATTGGTGTTGTTGTTTGCCCAATAACTAGTGGGGATACTGCACTTAGAAGTGCAAGAATTACTGTAGCTGATGAATTGGGGATTAATCAGGAAAAATTGATTTCAAGATTAAAAATAGCATTACCTTTGTTTATAGCATCATTTGCCTTAACATTTGTTGATTTTAATTTACTTTGGAAATATTTTGCATGGGCTCAATTAATAGTTGGTATATCAGTACTTCTTTCTGCAACTGTTTATTTAATGAGAAAGAAAAAACCATATTTTATTACATTAATTCCTTCTATTGTATGTATATTAATTGCCGTGGGATATATTCTCCAGGCTCCCCTAGGTTTAAGATTACCTGCAACGACTGCTAATATTGTTTCGGTTATTGCAACTATTATTATAACTGGGATTTTTATTAAGATATACAGATCCAAGGATAAAACAGATGTGGAAACTTAATTTTTGATTAATTTAATTTAATATTTGGATTTATAATTATTTTTATCCAAATTTTTTAATTTATTTTTAAAAATAAATTGGTGATGAATTTGGTTAATATAAAAGAAAAAATTAATATTTTAGAAATGGGCAGGGATGTTCCTTTTTACAATGATGTGCCTAAATTGTCTAAAATTGATTGGTTAGTTGTACTAGCCTCTGTTATTTTAACAATTGCTGTTATTAATTTTATAGACATTCCTCCAGAATTTTTGCCATTTGCACTCTTTTTATTAGGTGTGGGTCCTGCATTATATATTTGTAAAGGGGATTATAGTTTATTCTTTAAAAAAGTAACTTTAAAAGATATAGGTCTTATAATAGTACTTCTAATCGGAATTTATCTTTATACTATAGTTGTGGTTGCTCTTTTATCAACCGCTACAGGTTCTGTGGCAGATCATGCAGATATGAATAGTTCACTAAATATCCTCACAGTTTTATTTATTATTATTCAGTTATTTGGTGAAGAGTTTTTTAAAATTTTCATGCTATTGCTGGTTATGTATGGTGTTTATAAGTTAACAAATAATTCTAATATAGCTGTAGGTTTAGGTCTTATTGGGGCGATGGTGATTTTTGGTTTGTGCCATTATTATGCTTATGATGGCAGAATACTGCAAATAATATTGATTCAAGGTTTCGGTTCTATATTTGAGTATTTTGCATATTTAAAAACAAAGAATGTATGGGTGTCTTACCTGCTCCATTTAGTACGTGACCTTATTCCTACACTCTTGATTCTATTTAATGTTATGCCTACTTAATCTACCATTTATGGGGAAATAAAATAAGTAATTTCTTCTTTACAGAACTTTAATCATTATTGAAATATTCAAATCTTATTTTTTATGATAATATAGGACTATAATAGATGCAAGAATTATTACAATGGTGGCAATTAAACTGGATTCTGGTCCGAAGATTCCACCACCAATAAAATTTTGACTTGTTTGTGTAAATTTCAATACTGATGGTGTTGTAGTACCACTTACATTAAATCCGAATATTACTCCTTGTGAGAAGTTCCATGCTGTGTGAGCTCCACCACAAACCCAGATACTATCATATTTTAAAAATAATATTGAGAAAAATCCCCCAACTAGAAATATGTTTATAATGGATAAAAGATTGATTCCAGGATTCATAAGATGGAATAATGCAAACATAATATTACTTACTATTATAGCGGTAATTATGCTATGTCTTTTAGATATAAAGGTCATTGCCCATCCACGACCTTCAAATTCTTCAGCAAATGATTGAACAAGAAAAGCGAAGAAAAATGGAATTATTAAAACTACAGATGATAGGTCAAAACCATTATATTTGTATTGTCCTAATAGTGAACCTATTATTACAACAATCAAAAACATTATAAAACCAATACCTAATCCTATTAAAAGTAAAGGAAAGGCTTTGTTTTTAGTAATACCTACACTTCTCAAACTTCGTTTTTCAAGTTTAGTAACAATTAAAATTATTACAATTATAATAAAAGCAAATAGAAATAGTTCAAGAAGCATTTCGTGCATGTCATTATGAGAAAATAATTGTGTATAAAAATATAATGGAACAATGGATAAAAGGGTTGTTATACCAAAAATTAATATATTTAAGCCAATGAAAACAATTATTTCTTTTGCAAGGGACCTTTTTTTAACATTTTCCCTTGCTTCTTTAATACTTTCAGATTCCTCTGCAAGTCTTTTAATATTTGTGAACATACTCTCACCGAATCTAATATTTTTTAGTATTAACATCTAATTATATCTGTTTTGCCGAATATGATTATATTTATAAGAAATTTTTAAAAAAAATTTATAAAAAATTTTTAATTTAAAAAAAGTTTAGAACTAGTAATGGGATACTAGCAGTATAAAAATACTTAAAGAAAAAGTAAAAAGTTTAAAATTTATTTTCCAATGGAATCATATTCTTCTTGAAGTGAAGCAATTTTTTCTTCTAAACTTTCAATGTAGTCATCATTAGGTTCAAATATAACTTCTTCACCACATTCAGGACATATGAAATCCATATTACTTGCATCGGCAAAATCAAATCTGTTCTTCTCTTGAGGACATACAAAGAACATATTGTCTTTTTCATAATCTAATATGCTTTGGTATTCTTCAATTTCTTCATGGATATGTTTTTTAAGAGTGTTATTCACTTCTTCAGGTTCAAATTGCCAATTATAACTAAACCATTGGGTTTCCGGATCTTTATGTCTTTTATAACTTGCAAGTCCTGCATCATAAAGTCTATAAAGTATTTTTCTAACAATATTTAAACGAATTCCAGTTTTCTCTGCAATTTCTTCATCAGTTGTTATTCCATCATTAAGACATCTAACAATTTCAATATTGTCTGAATCTTCTTCCATGGGATCGTCAATTATTTTTTTCAATAAATTTTGTACTAATGGGTCATCTAACATATGATTTCTCCATGATTTTAATTCAATACTTTTATTTAGTTTTATAGTTAGTATTGCAATTTAAACAATACTTTCAATAAAAATAGAAACTTTTTTTATTAAATTTTTTTAATAAAAATTCAATATTAATATGATTTATATAATTATTCTAATTAATATATTTTATTATTTTTTTTAGATTTTAGAAAAATATTAAAAATTTTATTTAAAATTGTTATTTTTTGTCTTTTCTGATTATAACAGCAGGAGTATGAGTTATTTTATTTAAAGTTTCAACACTTATACTGTCTTCAGCACTATCTGTTGATAATACCTTTTTAGCACTGTGTATTGTTGACATAGCAGTTTCAAGTGATTTTTGATAATCTTCAGCAATATTGGCTATTTTAAGTGATTGTTCAACTGATAATTTTTTACTAGATCCAAGTGGTGTTGAACCCATATTTTCAGATAACTGTCCGAGAGTATATCCCCATGCTCCTTTATTGGATTCGATTCCTTCAATTGCAGTTGGAAGTCCTGTAAAATATTTATCTCCTCTTTTATATGTTGCATCAGTGTCAATTATCATAACATTAACATTTTTTCCTACTTTTTCCTTAATCAATTTAGAGATGTCTTCTGCAACTTTTTGAGGATTTTCCGGTAGGAGTGATACAAATGTACCGGGGGAGTTACTTAAATCTATGCCTGCTTCTGATGCTGGTTTTAAGCCATGTTTCCATCCATATAATTCTAATACAACTTGTTTATGTGCTGCTGTTTGTGGAGGAAGTCTTCTTAAGTTTTTTATTGTTCTTTTTTTAATGCCAAGTAATTGTCCAAGAAAATATCACCAAATATATTTGCTACAGATACCCGCTAGAAATATTGATCTTAAACCAGGAGTATATTCTGATTCATCTACAAGTCTTCCTTGTGAAACAGATATAGGGGTTTCTGCAATAACAAAATAATCATTATCTTCAAATAAAGGCATACTTCCATTAAAAAGCTTATCTAAACTTTCATTAGGTTTAATATAAGATGTTTCTATGGGAATAACTCTATATTCTCCATTTAAAACATATTTATACTCTAGACCTTCATCTGTTTTAGAGTATTTATATTCTGCTTTTTTATTTTCCATTTTATTTTTTCCTTTAAAGTATATTATAAAAATTTTCCATGTGTTTTTAAAAAATCAACTCATTTTTTAAAATAACAAATCTTTAAATAAATTTTATTCATACTTATTTCTTATCAAATTTATTATTATAATAATAATTATTAATTAATTTTTATAAGTTTAGATTGTTTTTTATTTTAGTCAAATTTTCAATAAGTTATTGTTTTATTTTAATAATTTTTTAAAAATTATATTTTTTAATTTATTCAACTTTTTTAAAAATTTTATTTTTTTTTTTAATTTTTATATTGACATTTTTTAGTAAAATTACACTCATGCACATTGTTATATCAATAACTTATGTATTTTTATTTATTTAAAATTAAAATATGTTATTGATTTTATATTAGGGTTTTATATTATAACTACTCGTTTATCTGATTTTCACTTCTTTTGCATCTTTTTTGAAAATAAATTTTTTTCATTTAAACCAAAATATTTATACATAATAAAAAAATAAAAAATAATTATTTAATATTTTATTAAGAAATAATAAAATTAAAAATTATATTTGTTATAGTAAAATCGGTTATTTTATATTTTTTATATAATATTTTTTTCATAGATAATTACTTGGGATTTATATTCCTAATTATTATTTTACTATTTCATTAGTATTAATTTATAAAACTATATTAATTATTTAATGTGGGGGTTATACGTGAAATTTATAGATGAAGCAATTAAAGAATCTGAAAAAAGGTTAGAAGAAAAACCTTCCAACAAAGAGGCAGTTTCAGACTTAGATAAAGAATTAATAGGCATTATTAATGGAAGTCAAGCTAATATTTTTGTTGTTGGTGCTGGTGGTGCTGGTAACAACACTATTTCCAGATTAACAGAAGTAGGTATTGAAGGTGCCGAAACTGTCACTGTCAATACTGATGCACAAGATTTATTCTATAGCCAAGCAGATGAGAAAATTCTTTTAGGTAGAAAAACCTGCGGAGGATTAGGTGCAGGTGGAGAACCTGAAGTTGGTGAAGAATGTGCTGAAGAAAGTGAAGATGATTTAAGAACCAAACTTGAAGGTGCAGATATGGTATTTGTAACCTGTGGTCTAGGTGGGGGAACTGGTACTGGTTCCGCTCCAATTATTGCTAAAATCGCTAAAAAATTAGGTGCATTAACTGTTAGTGTTGTAACTTTACCATTTTCTGCTGAAGGTGTAAAAAGGAGAGAAAATGCAGAAAAAGGTTTAGAAAAACTCCAAGCAGCATCTGATACTGTAATTGTTATTCCAAATGATAAACTTTTAGAAGTTGCTCCTAATTTACCATTAAATAAAGCATTTATGGTTTCTGATGAAATTTTAGGAAGGGCTGTAAAAGGTATTACTGAACTTATTACTAAACAAGGTTTAGTAAGTTTAGATTTCGCTGATATTAGAAGCATTATGAAAGGTTCAGGAATGGCTATGATTGGTATGGGAGAATCAGATTCTGGCGAGAGAGCTTTAGAATCTGTACATGAAGCTTTAAGTAGTCCTTTACTTGATATTGATATTTCTGATGCTAAAGGTGCATTAATTAACATTACTGGTAGCTCAGATTTAACATTACAAGAAGCTGAAAAAATTGTACAAATCGTTGCTGACAAATTAGATCCTGAAGCTAATATTATTTGGGGTACTCAAATTGATGAAAGTCTTCAAAATA
>CAYQMW010000037.1:0-15493 GCA_964418715.1 uncultured Methanobrevibacter sp.
CATGAGTATATATTTATAACTCATCAGGTATAAACTTTTGGTAAGAAACTATAAAATAAAATTTGACCAATCCAAAAGGGGGTAAATATATGGAAAATAATCACAAAACTGTTGTAGATAATTACAATGATGAAAAGTTAGAAAAAGTTGGAATAGAAAATGAGGAAATGGATTTATTCTTTATTTTAGATAAAAGCGGATCTATGATGGGTTCTGAAAGAGATACTATTAATGGTTTCAATACTTTCATTGAAAAACAGGCTGTACAAAACCACAAAATTTTTGTCACCACTATTCTCTTTGATACTAAATATGAAATATTATACTCTAGAAAACCAATTTCTAAAGTAGAACCTCTTACTGATGAGGATTATTATGTTGGAGGATGTACTGCATTACTTGATTCAATAGGAAAAACTGTCAATAATTATAAAAATAAAGTAGGCTCTGCAATGTGTATCATTACTACTGATGGATATGAAAATTCTTCTAGAGAATATAATAGGGCTCAAATTAAGGATTTGGTCCAAAATAGTGGTTGGGAATTCGTTTTCATAGGCTCTGATATTGACTCTTATAGTGAAGCATCAAATATTGGAATCCGTAGAAGCCGTGTAGCCAATAGTAAAAAAGGTTTTGAAGGGTCTAGGATTATGTATGATGCATGTAGTAGGATTACTGATACATACTATGCTAAAAGAGATATTACTGATGATAGTGAAGAATGGAAAGAAGAATTAGAATAATACTTCTTTTCTTTTCTTTATTTTATTTTATTTAAATTTTTAAATCAAACACGGACTAAAAGGTGATTAAAATGACTAATATAGGTAAAATTGAAATAGAATGTAGTGTATGTGGCGGGTCATCAGATCAATTTCTACTTTTAAGTACAAATACTATGGGTGCACCAGATTTGGATTTGAGGCCGGCTGAAATGCAAAGGTCCACTATGCATCTTTGGGTTGTAGAATGTCCTCACTGTGGTTATGTTGCAAATGACTTATCAAACCAACTTAAAATTTCAGAAGACTTCTTAAAAACAGATAAATATTTGGGCTGTGACGGTTTTAAATTTAAAGATGATCTTGCAGTTAAATTTTATAAAAATTATCTTATTTTAAATGAATCTGGTGATGTTGAAGGAAGTTTTTATAATCTGCTTCATTGTGCATGCATGTGATGATGCAGAGGATATTGAAAATAGCCGAAAAATTAGAAAACTTGCTGCAGAGTACATAAACAAATTAATTGAAATTACAGATGGTTTAGAAAAAAATAATTTCATAGTTATGAAATCTGATATACTTAGAAGAAGTGGTGAGTTTAAACAGCTTATTGATGAGTACGACGAACTTGTTTTAGGTGATATGGTTCTAGATAATGTTATCTCTTTTCAGGTGAGTAAAGCACGTGAAAATGATGATAAATGTTATACTCTTGATGATGTGAATAGTTAATTTAAATTTAAAACATTTAATAGGCGGAAGTCAATTTCACCTTTTCAATTAAAATTAATTTAAGTGCAGGGAAGGATAATTATGGGATTTTTAATGTTTGCAGGATTAGTAGGGTCAATACTATATAGTAGTTATGTAATCAAAAATGATATTAAAGCAGAATGGGCTGATAAAAAAACACAGGCTACATTTAATTCATATGAAAATGAAGATAATATAAAAAGAAATTTTAAAACTATTTGTAAAAGAAGTGGAATTAGATTAGATAGAAGGGGTTATCCTATTAGTGATGATAGAATTAATGTTGCAGTTGAATATTTACGATATCAAGGATATACCGAAGAAAACATTAGGGTCTTTACTAGATTATTTAAGTATAGATGTGGTTTACATAAAACAAGTGAAGCAAGTGTTACTAACTTGAAATTGAAAAGATTAGAATACAAACTAAATAATAATCCTTGTGACACTATGGTAATATTAAGAAAAAAAATTTATAGTAATGACTTACCTGCTCAAGAAAGAATTGATAAATTATTAAAAAATGATTTATGGAATGAGATAGTAAATCATTATTCTTGTATTCAAAGTGATGATGGGGCAAGATGGGAAGAAATATGGACTTTAAAAGTCCCTAAAAATTTCTTTTCAGATATAAGTAAAGATGAAACATATAGATGTGTTTGTAAAAAAGAAAACATTAGTATGAGGTAATGATTAGGTAAATAATTATCTAATCATTTTAGGGAGTTAAAAGCATGAAAATAGATTTTATAGAGTTTTAATTATTAATGGACAAAAAAATTAATAGGTGACAGTCGATTTTCACCTTTTTTCAATTAAAAATAATTTAATATAAATTTAACAATATATGGGGTGTTTTTATGTGTGATGATGATTATGATGATTATGATGAATACGATGATTATGATAATTATGATAATAATAATGAAGATTCCAACTCATCTAATGATGATGTAAATCAAAATGATGATTTTGATCCATATGAGTGGCATGTAGGTGATCCTGAAGACTGGGCAGATGGTGTGGCTGGCGTTCCAGACATTCCTTATATGGATTATCTTAGGAAGAAAAGAAATGATGAAGATGATTACGGCTCTTATGAAGATTAAATAACAAATTTTTAATCAGATTATAAGAATTTATATTAATGGGGTGATAATATGGATGTAATATATACGGCTAAGGGTTTGTATGAGATAACTGAGCAATTTCTTATGTATATTTAAGAAAAAAAATTATTGGATAGGGAAAAAATAATAAAATCTTTAAAAGAAGAACTAGATGATAATTTAATTAAATGATATTATCTTTAACAAGAAATATTGATGTAACTCTGAATTTAATGGAGGTAATGTGGGTAGTAATAATTACTTAAAATTTTGCTGAATTTAAATAGGCAATTTAACTTATATCTATTAATATTATTCTACCTTATTTTAATTTAATTGATTAAAATTATTTTTTAAAAAATTTTTTATATTTTTACTTGAAATTATTTTAAAAATTTTAATACATCTACAAAATTAACTAATTTTTAATATTTAAATAAATCATATAAAAAAGAGTATTGAAATTATATAAATCAACAAAAAAAGTTATTAATAAATAGAATGTGAATTGTAGAAATATAAAAAAATAAAAAAATAAGATTATAGCTTAAAAGATTTAAGCTATATCGGAATATAATAATCCAGCTGTTCTTTTGGAGAAGAACAATAAGTATGGAGTTAAGATTAATGTAAAGATCCAGAATACTGGTATGAATCCAACAATAAATCCAAAGACCAAATTAATGACTGCGACTACTATAACAATTAAAAGGAAAGTTCCAATAACTTTTCCGTATCCTATTTTTCCAATATCTTTAAATACTTCGATGAAGTTTAAAGCTCCACCTAAACTGCCATTATTTGCTAATCTTGCTTCAGCAATAAATTGGAGAATTGCAAAGATTAAAAATACAATAAGAGCAACAATTGCAGTAATAGTTAATGAAGTAACTAAACTATTTATTACAGCATCTGAAACATGGATTGCTGGTATTGCATTTGTACCGTTTGTACTGTTTAATGAACTAAATGCAGCCATATAGTCAGTACTATTAGCAGTTGAATTGAGGGTAGCAAAAGTACTCAAAGCACTTTCACTGCTTGATGCTGCAAAACTGTTTGTTATTTCAGTTAGTAAACTGTTTATATTTGCAGGAACATTTGTAGCTAAAGCAACAATAAATGTAATTAATGCAGGAATGATACAGTAGACAATTTTTACAACTAAATATTTAATTCCAGTTATACAGTCTTCTTTCCATTCAAATGCAGGAGCAGTTTCTTCATTATCAATTCCAGTTTTAATAAGTTTAATTTGATATCCCATTAGGATTAATTCAATAATTATTGCAATAATTGATATTATAATACCGATAATTGTACTTACAATATCATCAGTTAATATAGCATAGATGAATCCTCCGAATGATAAGAACGCCATTATTATGGTCATTACAATATATATTGCAAGAGGTCCTAAATCTTTTGAAGGAAATACAATTGCTTCTTTTATCATTTCTGTTATACTCATATCTATCACCTATTTTTTAGAAAAATTTAGATTTTTAATTTTTCAGTTAATTTGTCTTACAAATTCACTTGAAATTAAAAAATATTTCTTTATTTTCACATCTTTATTATTAGGTATAATTTATTATATTAAATAATATATTTAAATATATCGGTATTCTCTTTTCTAAAGCGGATATTTTAAATCATTTACTAGTTTATGCTAGTTATTTTTATCAAATATATATTTCACTCAATTGTTTTCAAATTTTGAATTTATTTAATTTTTTTTAGAAATTTTTTAAAATAGACATTTTTTTAAAAACTTTTGTTTTTAATTATAGCTTTTTAAAATCCTTGTTAAAGCCGCAATTTTTAATTTTTAATTTTTGTTTTTGATTAATTAACTTTTAAATATTTGTTTTAGGTTTTAATTCTTTTTAATTAATTGTTTTTAACTGGTCCTAATATGGATTAATACTAATTATATAAATATTTATGATAATAGTAATACTAATTTATAGTAAAGTATTAATATAATTTCTAAGTAACCTTATTGTAGTGTATAATTTTCATTATACACTAAAAAACTATGAGGGAAAAAATGAAGTTTAAAAAAATATTGCCTCTTATGATGGTATTATTAGTATTATGTGTTTCATTATCTGTAATCAGTGCAGAAGATGTTGATAGTGAAACTGCAATTGCTGATACTAGTAGTCATACAGATGATACCCTTTCAAATGGCGAAGAGCCATCAGTAGATTATTATGTCTCAACTGAAGGGTCAGATGATAATGAAGGTACTGAAAGCTCACCATATAAAACTATTGGAAAAGCTATTTCAAGTGCCGATGTAAGTAAAACAACAAATATTCACATAAAAAATGGTATTTATCAAGATGAAGGAAATGTTAACTTAACCGCACAAAGTAATATTAATTTAATCGGTTCTTCAATTGATAATACTGTATTAGACGGTTCCAATGTAAATTGGTTATTAAATATGGATAGTGGTAAGTTAAAAATTCAAGATTTAACAATTAGAAACTTTTTCTTAAGCATTAATCAAAATGGTACTACTGCTGGAATTATTACCACTGCTTCACAAACTAATGTAGATAATGTTAAAATTTGTGATAATGTTATTCAAACAGTTTTAGGAGAAGGTGAAGAAACAAGTACAATTTACACTGGAGTATTATTCTCTTCTGGAGAAATTTTCATAAATAATGTAGTTGGTTTTAATAATTTAATCAACAATACCCAAGGAACTACACTAGCTGATTTAAGAAAATTAGCAGATTGGGGTTGTGTAATCGGTTCATTCAACGCTACTACAATTACCGATTCTACCTTCTATAATAACCGTGGAAGTAGATCAAGTGTTGTATATGCACATACATTAACTACTTTAAATATTACAAACAGTAATTTTGAAAACAACACTGCAACCTATTGTGGTGGTGTATTCTTATCTTACTTAAATACTACTACCTACATTAGTAACTCTGTATTTAAGAAAAACAATGGTACTAATGCTGGTGGAATTATCTACCAACAAAGATACTCTAATATGTATGTAGATAACTGTAGCTTTGAAGATAACTATGCAAACACTGGTGGATCATTATATGCTCACCATTACAGTAACCTTACTGCAAATAACTGTACATTCGCTACAGGACGTGCAAGAACTGGTTCTGGAATAATTGGTGCTGATTTTGTAATATTAAATATTACTAACTGTAAATTTAATAAAAACAATGCTAGTGAAGGAGCAGTAATGGCTGATGAAGGTTGTCAAGTATTTGTAGACAACTGTGAATTTAATGATAACTTTGCAACATTCGGTGCTGCAATCTTTGGTGATATGATTAACAATATTACTGTTACAAACTCAAACTTCACTAATAACTATGCAACCTATGGTGGTGCAATCTTTGGAACCTTTGAAACAAATATTAGAATTCTTAACAATATTTTCACAGGTAATAAAGCAGTAAACGGATCTGTTGTATTTGTTGATAATACTGGTAAACTTGATGAAGAACCTGAAACTCCTGCTTATGATGGGATTACCAGTGCTATCTATTCAAAAGACAATGTATTTACCAACAATACCTCAGAAGATAATTTATTAATTGTAAATTATGAAACTGAAAATAACCATACTTTAAAAGAAACTAAAGTCACTGCACCTAAAGTCACTGTAACTGTTGATTCAAGTAAAAAACAACAAATCAGTGCAACTTTAAAAGATGTAGACGGAAAAGCTTTAGAAAACAAAGATGTTAATTTTGTTTTAAATGGTGTTGTTTATTCTGCAAAAACTAATGCTAATGGTATTGCAACATTAAGCATTGTATTTTCAAAAGCTGGAAGTTATGATTGTGTTGTTTGTTATGTTGGAGGAAACGGATACAAAGAGTCATTTGCAACTGGTAAAATCACTGTAAATAAAATTGCATCCAAAATTCTTTTAACCAGTAAAGTAACTTACAAAGCTAGTGCAAAAACTAAAAATTACCAAGTCACTTTAAAAGACAGTAAAAATAAAGTACTTAGTGGAAAACAAGTTTGTATTAAAATAAACAACAAAGTTTACACTGCTAAAACCAATTCTAAAGGTATTGCAAAGATCAATGTGAAATTAACTAAAAAAGGAACATACAATGTTAATGTTAACTTTAAAGGTGATTCCACATATAAAGCATCTAGTAAAAATGGTAAAATAGTTATTAAATAGAGAGAATAACTTCTCTCTTATTTTTTATTTTTTTTTAAATTCTTATTTTGATTTTAAATCTACAAATTTTTATAATGTTCTTATTTCAGTTTTTAATTGCTTTTTTTATATTCTTTGATTCTTTTTTAATTAAATTAACTACTCCACATATCTTCTAAAGAAATAAGAAAGTATGGACCCTGCAAAGTTTTGCCAAACTGAATATAATGCTCCGGGAACGGTTGCCTGCGCTAAATTAGGGAAGTGGTTTTTTGCAAGACCAGTTGAAAGTCCTGAATTCTGAAATGCAAGTTCAATTGCTATTGTAATTATTTGTTTTTTATTCATTCCACTTATATATCCAATTATGATTCCAAGGATTATTCCAAAGAAATATAGTAGAATTATTACAAGTATTATAATTATTGAAGATGTAAAGATTGCTTCTTTATTGGTACCCATTACTCCTGCTACAATTAGACAAATTACAATTGATGATATTCCTGGCAGGTAATCTTTTAACTTCTCACAAAAGTCTGGGAATTTTATGTTTAAAATTAAACCTAAAATAATAGGTATAATTACAATTTCAAAAATTGAAATAAACATGTCTACTGGATTGAATGGTATTCTATTTCCTATAAGCAGTAAAGTAATAATTGGAGTTAAAAGTGGTGATATGATTGTGGAAACTGTTGTTAGGGATACTGATAATGCTACATCTCCTTTTGAGAGAAATGTTATTACATCAGAAGCAGTACCTCCAGGAACACATCCAACAAGAATAAGTCCAACTGTTAATGCAGTGTTTAGTGAAAATGCCTTTGCAAGTCCTAATGCAATAAGGGGCATTATAATATATTGGGCGGAGATTCCAATACCAATCTCTTTAGGGCTTTTAAATATGTCTATGAAGTTTTCCACTTTTAATGTTGTTCCCATTGTAAATAATATTATACTTAAAAGTAAATTCAATATGTTTATCCCAGAATATTCACTTAAAACCCATTCAAATGAATGTGGGTAGATTAAGGATACTATTACTCCAAGCAGTACCATTATGAAAAAATATTTTTCAATAAATTTGAAGATTCTAATCATAATTTTATATTTTAATTTATTCTATTAAATAGATATTCTCATTTTTTAATTTTTTATGATAAAATTTTGATTATTAATCTTAATTGTGTTTAGGTTTTTTAATATTATGGGATAATTTAAAAAAAAGTATATAAAAAAAGTGTGGTGAGTAATAATTATTTTTTATTATTCTCCCTATCTTCAATTATTTTATTTAATTTGGAAATATTTTCACTTAAATCATCTATCTTTTGGTTTGTAGAGTAGATAAAGTATAATAATACAGCAATAGCAATAGTAAAAATCATATCTAATCCACGGCCAAAACCAATAAATTTACTCATAAGTGAGGTAAAATCACCTAAGAATGTTATGATAACTGCAAAAAACCAAAACAAAGCCCAGAGTATCAATAGGCCTAAATGTATTTCATGTTTTTTATATTTTTTATACAAATAGTAGGTTGATAATATACCAATTATTATTGTTGCAGGTTGATACAAATGAAATGGTAAGTGTAGGCCAAAAATAATATCATCTCGTATTTTTTTTTAATTAATCATTGTTTTGCTTTTAAATAATCCATATCTTTAAAAATGTCTATTACATTTCCGATAATGAGTATTGCAGGTGTATTAATATCCTTATCTGCAATATTTTCAAGTGTACCAAAGACTACTCTTTCACCTGGTAGTGTACCACTTTCAACTACACATGCAGGTGTTTTAGCATCACGATATTTCATAATCTCTTTTGTATTTTCTTTAATATTTCCAATTCCCATAAGGATTATTAATGTATCAGCAGTAAAATCCCATTTAACTTGTTTTTCACTTTTTGTTGGATCTTCATGACCTGTAACAACAGTAAATGAGGTTGCAACTGCTCTATGTGAGACTGGTAGTCCAAGGGATGTTGGAGCTCCTATTGCAGATGTAACTCCAGGTATAACTTCAAAGTCTACATTATTTTCAACAAGCTCAAGTATTTCTTCACCACCACGACCAAATACAAATGGATCTCCACCTTTAAGACGTACAACAATAGGTTCACTTTCACCATCTTTACTGTTGGCTTTATCTTTTGCTTCTTTTACAATAAGTTTATTGATTTCTTCTTGTTTTTTATAATGTGCACCTGCTTTTTTTCCAACATATATTTTTTTAGCATCTTCAGGTGCATAGTCAAGAATTTCATCATTTGAAAGATAATCGTATAATACTACATCTGCTTTTTTTAAGACTTTAACTGCTTTTACGGTTATTAAATCCACATCTCCAGGACCTGCACCTACTAAATAAACTACCATTATATCACTTTACATATTTTTAAATTTGGAATTGGTTTAAATATTATCAATCATACCTTTAAAGACTTTAAGCCCATCATCTGAACCTAATATTTTTTCACTTGCTCTTTCAGGGTGTGGCATCATTGCACATACAAGTCCTGATTCATCACATACTCCTGTAATCTTTTCCATAGACCCATTCGGATTTTCTTCTGCAAATGAAAATAAAATTTGGTCCTGTTCATGGATAAGGTCTATGTTTTCTGTATAAAATCTTCCTTCTGCATGTGCTATTGGAATTGATACGACCTCTCCTTTTTTATAATATGAGGTAAATGGACTACGTGTACTTTCTACTTTAAGTTTTATTGATTGACAATTAAATTTAGGATATTCATTTCTAATGAAAACACCTGGAACTAAACCTATCTCTCCAAGTATCTGTGCACCATTACATATTCCAAGTACTGGTTTTTCTTCTTTTACAAGTGCTTTTACACCATCAATTACTGGTGTAATTGAAGCTATTGCTCCTGCACGTAAGTAATCTCCATATGAAAATCCTCCAGGTATTACTATTCCATCATAATCAGTTAGATTTTCATCTTTCCACCAGATGTATTCTGCATTTGCTCCTGCAAGTTCTATTGCATGGTAGACATCACGGTCACAGTTTGTACCTGGAAATCTTATAACTCCTATTTTCATGTTTTCCCTCAAAATATATTTTTAAAATTATTATTCTGAATTGATTGTAATTTTGTAATTGTGGATTACAGGATTACAAAGTAATCTTTGACACATGTCATCTACTTCGCCTTCAACCTCTTTTTCATTATCTCCTTCTATTTTAAAGGTGATTATGTTTAAGGTTTGTGTATTTTCCACTTTATATCCAAGTAGGCCAAGTGAGTTTTCGATTGTTTTTGCTTCAGGATTTAACATACCTTCTTTAAGAGATATTTCTACTTCTACATTAAATATCATTTCAATCACACAGTTTATTTTTTATTTCTAAGTAATTTATGAATTTTATTATTTGTTTTATTTTAAATTTTAATTTTAAAATTAATTTTTTAATTTTTACTTCAAACTAAAATTATTATTTTTCAAACTAAAAATCCAATTATATTTTCATATAACCATATTAAAATAATGTCATTTTAAATTAATTTTAAAATTTTTCATCAAATTATTTTAACTATAAATTCCATTTAGTTTTATCTTCATCTGTAAGTAATCTGTTAAACACTTCTTCATATGCACCCATTACTTTATCATCTTGACCTTTTCTAAATAGTTCTTTATCAAGCATATCCTGGGTTTGGCTGTCCCATAATCTACAGCTGTCAGGGCTGATTTCATCACCAAGTATAATATTGCCTTCTTTGTCTTTACCAAATTCAATTTTAAAGTCAACAAGGGTTATACCTATATCAGAAAACATTTCCCTCATAATATCATTGATTTTAAGTGCAGTTTCTCTGATAAGGTCTAATTCTTCTTGGGTAGCTAAACCTAATGCCATAGAAATACTATCATTTATAGCAGGGTCATGGAATTCATCACTTTTATAATCGGTTTGAATAATTGGGGGATTAAGTGGTGTTTTATCTTCAAATGGGAATGTTCTAACCAAACTTCCAGTTGCAATATTACGAACAATAACCTCAAGAGGTATCATATCTAATTTTTTAACAACAAGGGTTCCAGGTTTGGTAAGTTCAATAAATTGTGTTTTAATTCCATTATCTTCTAATACTTCAAATATTTTACTTGTAATAATAGAATTATAATATCCTTTTCCAGACATGGTTTCTTTTCTTGCACCATCACCGGCAGTCATATCATCACGGAATTCAACAACTACTACATCGTCATTATCAGTTTCATAAACACTTTTAGCTTTACCTTCATATAATAAATTAGTTTTACTAGTCATCTTAATCATAATCCTAAATTAACCAAATTTAATGATTAAAATATTAATTTTTTTTAAATAATTAAAGAAATAATATTAAAATCAATGATTAAACTATTATTTTTTTATTAATTCAAAGCAAATAATATTTTTAATAATTAATATTATATTTTTATATATTTTTAATAATAATTATATATTTTGTTAAAGATGATTATTTTTATTGCCTTAAGCATTATTAAAATAAAAAATTTATATAGTTCATAACAGAATATTAAATTAATTTTAAATAAATCTAGTTAATTTAATTATTTTAATTTTATTTATTTTTATCAATTTTTCAATAGATATTTTCTATTTATTCTTTAACTAGAATATATCAGGATTAATTTTACTTAAAATGGAATGATAATATGTACGATTATGATGTAATATATATTGGCAGTGGAAATGCTGCATGGCAAGGTGGAAGGTTTTTAAGAAAAGCAGGACTTAAAGTCTTAATTATTGAAGGAGGGTTATATGGTGGAGTATGTGCAAATAGGGGATGTAACTCTAAAGCATTACTTGATGGACCATATGAGATTAAAGCAGCATTCGATAAATTTGAAAGTGTTGGAAAATCTGGTGATATGGAAGTGGATTGGCCAAAATTAATGGAGTATAAAAGAAAACGTATTGGTGGTTTGGCTCCATTTTTAGATGGTAAATTTGATGAATACGACCTTGATATGGCTCATGGTAAGGGAAAAATCATTGATGAGCATACTGTTGAAGCAGATGGAAAACAATACACCACAGATAAAATTGTCATTGCAACTGGTCTAAGGCCAATAATTCCAGATATTAAAGGTAAAGAGTTTTTACATGACAGTAGTGACTTTTTGGATATTGATGAGCTTCCAGAACACAGTATAATTATTGGTGGGGGATTTGTTGCTATGGAATTTGCATCAATTATTGCAGAGGCAGGTCTTAGTGCTGATGTAATAATTAGATCAAACAGTGCTTTAAAATATTTCCATCAGGAATATGTAGAGCAGGTAATAAACATTCTTAAAAAGAAAAACATCACATTCCATTTTAACCAGACTGTTGAGGAGGTTATAAAAACCACTGATGCTGATATTAACACGAATAAATTATTAAAAGTGGATAAAGGCTTAAACACAGATGAAAAGTTAAGAGATCCTGAAACCAAAATAGATAATAATTCTTATAAAAATGGTTTTAAGGTTAAATGTAAGGGAGGTCTTGAGCTAACTGGTGATTATGTTATTGGAGCTATTGGAAGAGAAGCAAATCTTGAAGGTGTTGGTCTTGAAAATGTGGGACTTACATTTACTAAAAATGGTGTTAAAGTAAACGACCACCTTCAAACAGATGTTCCAAATATTTATGCTTCAGGGGATGTTGCAGATACAGGTATTGCAAAACTTGTAACCGTTGCAATACATCACTCAAAATATCTTGCAAAGGAACTTCTCGGTGAAAATGAACCTATAACTTATCCTGTAGTGCCAGCAGTTGCATATACAATTCCAAGAATTGCTACTGTGGGAGTACCAGTATACAAAGCATTGAAAAGTGATAAATATTCTGTTCATAGAATAAGATATGGTGATTCATATTCTATTGAACTTAATAATGACCGTACTGCAGAAGTAAAGGTAGTTGTAGATGAAGATTTGAATATTGTAGGTGCTGAGATTATTGCACCTGATGGTGAGAATGTGGCTAATATGTTTGCATTTATTATAAATAAAAAAATTACCCTTGAAGAGCTTGATTATATGATATACGCATTCCCATCAAGTAGTTCTGTATGTTTATATAAATTACATAATATTCATTATGACTTATAGATTGTTTTAAGTTTTATAATTGGCGTTGTATATTTAATTCATCTTAAATTATTTTTTATTAATTAGTTATTAATTTATTATTAATTATTAATTATTTTATTAAATTAGGGATAATATGAGATTAGTAGTTCAAAGGGTAAAAGAGGCAAGTGTTGAAGTTGAAGGAGATATTGTAGCTTCAATTGATAAGGGTTATATGGTTCTTATAGGTTTCTGTGATGGAGACAGTGAAAAAGAAGCAGATTATATGGCAAATAAACTCTTAAAATTAAGGATATTTGAAGATGAAAATGGAAATATGAATCTTCCAGTAAATGATGTGGACGGTAAGGTTCTACTTGTTCCACAGTTTACATTATATGGAAATACTCATAAACATAACAGACCTTCCTTTTCAAAGGCTATGGCTCCTGCTGAGGCAAGTGAACTTTTTGATTATTTCATATCAAAATGCAGTGAGGCTATGGAAGTTCAATCAGGTATTTTTGGCGCTTTTATGGGTGTAAGTCTAATAAATGATGGACCTGTTACAATAATTATTGAAAAAGAGTTTGAAAATTAATACTCAAATAAATTTAGTTAAAATTAGTCTTGTATATTAAAATTTTATTTTATTTAAAAAATCATTAAAAATAAAAAAAGCCATTATAATTTACTAAAAATAAAAAATTAAAAAAAGTAATTATAAAAATAATAAAATAGAAATTAATTAGTCTTCTATTCCCATCTCAAAGTCTGGAAACTTAGCCTTACATTTGGAAGCTAATTGTTCTACTTTATTAAAGTCTTCACGATTTATTGCATAGATAATGTACTCTACCCATATTCTTTCATCATTATCATCAATCTCAAGAGCCTTCTCAAAGTAGTAATATGAAAGTTCATGGTTTAAAGCTTCTGAAGCTAATGCCTTAATAAGAACACAATCATATATTTTCTCATTATCTTCTATTTGGTTTATAATATATAATGCATCAATAAATAGGAAGTTTAAAAGGTATAAAAATCCTTTATATATCATTATATTTTTATTGTCAGGATTTTTTAGGAAATAATTATTGGTATTATTAAGGGCCTCATCAAATTTTCTGTTTTCAATGAGCTCATTATTTCTAATTAAAAAGTCAACCATCTCATCATCATCTATTTTTAAGATAAAGTCATTTACATAAATGAGGACGTTTTGAATATAGTTTTCTAAAATTTCCACTATTTCTTCATCATTATTGTAGATGTATTCTTCATGTTCTGGGCTTAGCATATAGTCGCTGTGTTCTTCATTATATCTGAATTGACTATGTGCTATGGTTAAGGATTCCTGAATTTCCTCCATAGTTAGCTCTTGTTCTTCTTCATCTACAAATTGGTATGGAAAACTAATGTCAATATCTCCTTCATCATTATTTTCGTTCATATCAATATCTCCATCTATTTTAAGAACTAAATTACCATCTTCATCAAAGCTTAGATTTTCATCATCATCAATATCTAAATCAAAATCTCCATCTAGTTTTATGGTTATGTTTCCGTCTTCATCAATATCCTCTGGATTAATCTGAATAACATTTTCACCGTCAATTTCGTTGTCATCTGCAAATTCCACTTCAATGTTATCTGAGTCAAGTTCACTTAACATTCCTTCAATTCCGCCATGTGCATTTAAGTAGTCTTGAATATCTTCGTCTTCAAAACTGTCAATATGTTCTATAATCTCAAAAAGATCCCCTTCAAAGTCTTCATCAACTGTCTCCATAAATGTATTGAAGAGCATTATTTTAACAAAAACGTTTTGATTTTTTTCCATCAAATCTTCAAGATAATTTTCACTTTCTTCAATTTTACCAATGTCTACCTGTTCGGACATTTTTAGCATATGGTATTGGAAATTATCTGGGTTTAATTGGATTGCTTCATCTACATATTGAATTGCTTCTTCTGTTTTGCCAATAGAGTTAAGTGCAAAGCTTTTAATAAATAAACTGTCTGATGGATTTTTATCATAATCAATTTTTTCAACAGAATCCATCATATTGTCATCCCCACTTAATTCAATACAGTTTAATATTAAATAGAATATGCTTTTATCATCAAAGTTAGAATTAAATAAACTAATGAATTTTTCTAAAGCATCTGTATAATTATCATTATTAAAATCATCCATAGCATTCATGTATAATTTATCGCTGTCCATATTATGACCTTTTTATCTGTTTTATTAAATTGTTTTAAAGTTTAGTTTTAATTTGTTTTTCTATTTAATATACTTATATATTATTTATATAATATGAATTATTTTAAAAAAATTTAATTTCCTCTAATTTTCAATTATTTTTATTTCCAAATCCATGTAATAATCACAATTAAACAAAACTATATAAATTAATTTAATTTAACTATTTTTTTAAATATTTTTAATCATATTTGTATTGTTTGTATAAGACTTTATAAATGTGTAAAAAATAAAATACTTATTTTTTTAACATTTCAGATAATAATTTACTAAATTTTGATTATCTAAATTTGCACTTATTTTATCAAAATTTATAAAAATTTGTTTAATTTTTAC
>CAYQMW010000038.1:0-300 GCA_964418715.1 uncultured Methanobrevibacter sp.
TAAAATAGGAGGATATAAAATCATTTATTATGGTAAAAGCAAAATACCTCAGTTTAAAGGCGCAAGCAGCAAAAAACAAAAATCTAAATTAATATATGAGTTTTACAGGGCTATGTATATATTTTACCGTAAGAATTTAAGTGATGATTATTTCTTTTTACTAAATATTCTGGTTTATATTGGTATTGGACTTTTACTTATTTTAAAATTATTTTTAAAAATTTTTAAAAGAGAATAATTGTTTTTTTATCAATTTCGAATTTTTAACGGAATGGTTCAATACAACAGGGGCATATTCCT
>CAYQMW010000038.1:310-15491 GCA_964418715.1 uncultured Methanobrevibacter sp.
CGAATTTTTAACTTATCTTTATTTTAATTTTTATATTTTCTAAACAATCATTTCCAGCCCATTATTTTTAAAAATTTTATTTTAATTAATTTTTTATATTTTTAATCCTTAAACAATTTTATTTTAAATATAATTAACTATTAATAATATCAAATACAAAATTTATTAAGATAAAAAATTTTAAAATTTATATACGAATTTTTATAAACTTTTATAATAGGATTATTTTATTAAATTAATAAGGGATAATATGATAAGACAAAATCAAAGGCTTTTAAATGGTATTTTAGTATTGGCTGATGTTATTATCATTGTTATATCCTTATTACTCGCTGCTTATTTAAGATTTTATACTAATATTTTTTCTCAAGGCGGACATTTAGGTTTAGAAGAATATATTATATTTTTAATTTTGGTTATTTTACCTGTTTATTTAATACTTTATTTCTCATTTGGTTTGTATAAGCCATTTAGAACCCATAGGAGTATATTTTCTGAAGCTTCTCAAATTGTAAAAGTAAATATTATTGCTTTTGTAGTTCTTATTGCAGTTTTATTTATTATAAACCAGCCTAACTTTTCAAGAATTCTAATGTTTTTAATGGCATTTTTCGCTACTTTATTTGGTATTATTGAAAGGTCTATTGTACGTGTTATACTAATGAAACTACGTAAACAAGGTAAGAATATGAAACATATTCTTATTGTTGGTGATAATGAAATGGCATTTAATTTTGAGAGAAAAATTAGAGAAAATCCTTATTTAGGTTACTCTATTTA
Source organism: uncultured Methanobrevibacter sp. (assembly GCA_964418715.1). Lineage (GTDB taxonomy): Archaea > Methanobacteriota > Methanobacteria > Methanobacteriales > Methanobacteriaceae > Methanarmilla. Next base: position 1,091 of record CAYQMW010000038.1, read on the forward strand.
TGGATTTTTAGGAAGGCCAGAAAGAGTAGGTCAAAAAGTTGATGATGTTCCAATAGTAGGATCATTTAATGATTTAGATTCTATTCTATCAAAACATAATTTTGATAGGGTTATTCTTGCAATTCCATTAAAATATTATAAACATATTAATGAACTGGTTACAAGTTGTGAGATGGCAGGTATTAAAGCAGAAATTATACCGGCTTATACAGAATATTTCCCTGCAAGACCTTCTGTAGATATGATTGAAGATATTCCGATTATTAATATTCGTTATGTTCCCCTTGATGATGCATTTAATAAAACAGTCAAAAGAATTGAGGATTTAACAGTTGCAATTATTGCGATTATTATTACCTCTCCTATAATGTTTATTACTGCTATTGCTGTTAAATTATCATCACCTGGGCCTATAATCTTTAAACAGGAAAGAATCGGTTATAAGCAAGAAAGTTTTAATATGTATAAATTTAGAAGTATGAGGGTTCAAGATCCTGATGAAGAAAAATCTGAATGGACAACTAAAGATGATCCTCGTAAAACTCGTGTTGGTGATTTTATTAGAAAAACCAGTATTGATGAATTACCACAATTCTTCAATGTTTTAAAAGGGCAAATGAGTGTTGTCGGTCCAAGACCTGAAAGGCCTTATTTTGTAAATCAATTCAAACAGGACATTCCAAAATATATGGTTAAACATCAGGTAAGACCAGGTCTTACAGGATGGGCACAGGTGCATGGTTGCAGAGGAAATACATCAATTAAAAAACGTATTGATTATGATATTGATTATGTAGAAAATTGGCATTTAGGTTTGGATATTGGTATTATGGTCAAAACCATTTTTAAAAGTAATCCTAATGCTTATTAATTTTTATCTTATTTTATTTCTTCAATTTAAATTTACTTTTAGAATTTTTTATTTAATTTAATTTATTTTAATTTAATTTTTCACATCATTAATCTAATTTTAAAATTGGAATAATTTTAATTGTTGTAATTATTTCAAGGCATTAATTTTTTTTAATATATTAAATTTATTTTAAATCAAAAATAACTACAATATTGCTGTTACTTTTCAATAATAAATAAAAAAGATTTATATAAACTAAAAAAGAATTATTTAACAAATGATTTACCTTAAAGCTAGACTCTTTTAATTTTTTAATTTTTTATATTTTATATTATTAGTAAGATTTAATAAATCATAAATTTATAAAAATAGTAAGAGTATATTTTTAGTAAAATATTATTTTACAAAAATTTTTACTTATTAATATAATATATAATTAAAAATAATTATTTAATATATTAAAATATTTTTTTTTTTAAATATGTAGGATTTACTTATAATTTATTTATATATTACTTTTCAGATGCTCTAGGGTATTTCATTTATATATAAAAATTGAAAGTATAATATAATTTTGTGAGGGTCTGGTATGGACGAAGAATTAAGAAAAGAATATGAAAAAATTAAAGATTACATGTCTGAGGAAAAATTTTTAAATAAATTCGAAGAATTAAAGAAAAATTATGAAGGCCATAGTTTTATGGGTGATAAAGATATTGCCGAGTTGATTACTGGTGAATTTATCACAGAGAAAACTGAAAGTAAAGCTTCTAATAAAAATTTAAAATTTGAAGATTTAGAATCAGGTCAGGAAAATATTACTGTTATTGGTAAAGTAATGTCTATTTCCAATCCAAAATCTTTTAGAACTCGTAAAGGTAAAGATGGAAAACTTTGTAATATAATCTTAGCTGATGATACTAAAGAATTGAAAACTGTATTTTGGACAGAAAATATGAAACACCTTAAAAAATTTAAAGAAGGAGATGTAATTCAAATTACCGGTGTTAGAGTCAATAAAAATGATTTCACTAAACAAGAGGAACTTCAATTAGCACCTCGTTCTGAAATTTTAGTAAAAGATTCTGAAGATTATCCTGATTTCCCCCAATATGAAGAAGAGATAACAAAAATTTCAGATATCTCCCTTGATGAAGATTCTCCAAATAGAACTACTGTTAATGTTATTGCAAGAATTTACAGGAAAGGATCAATAAATACCTTTGAGCGTAAAGATCAAGATGATGGTCAAGTTTCACATATTACATTACAAGATGATACTGGAAAAATCGATTATACATTATGGAATAAGGATGTAGAATTACTTAATGATTTAGATGTTGGAGATGCTGTAAAAATATTAAATGCATCTGTTAGAACAGATAATAACAATGAACTTAATCTTGTCCATCAAAACAGTAAAATTGAAAAAGGAGATTATGACCTTCCTGAAATTAAAGAAACACTTTTAAAAATAGGTGATGCTGAAGAAATTGAGGATGTTTCTTTAATTGGGATTGTAAGTAAAATTCAAGATGTAATCACTTTTACCCGTCAAGATAATACTGAAGGTTATGTTAAATCTGTTGAAATTTTAGATGATACTGGCTCTATTAGAGTTACTCTTTGGAATAATAATGCTCTTAATTTAGATATTAAAAAAGGAGATATTCTCAAAGTTATTGGTGGTAATGTAGAATATGATGATTATGCAACTACTGGTTATAGAGTAAATACTAATTGGAACAGTAGTTTTACAATAAATCCTACAGAGCCTGCAGATTTAATTGAAATTTTAGAAGGATATAAAGATAATATTGGTCCTGTTAAAATTGAACAAGTTCAAGAAGCGGAATATGATGGGGAAGAATTTGATATTATTGGTCGTGTTCTCAGTATTGGAGATACTAGAGAATTCCAAAGAGATGATGGTACTCTTGGTTCAGTTAAATCAGTTGATTTTGCAGATGAAACAGGTTTAATTCAATTATCACTTTGGGATGATAAAGCTACTAAAACTGAACTTGAAATAGGTAAAGCATACCAAATTGAAAACGGAAGAAGTAGACTTGGAATGTATGATGTACAATTAAATATTGGAAAAGCATCAAGAATTATTGAATTAGATGATGAACAATCTAAATATATTTCTTCAATTGAAACCTTAGAGCAGTTAATTTATAATAAGAAGAATATTGATGAATTAGATGAAGATGATACAAATCTTAAAATTATTGCTAGAATATTAAGTGTAAGGCCAGTTAATCATTTTGAAAGAGCTGATGGATCACCAGGTTCTGTTCAAAATATTGATATTGCAGACAGTACTGGTTCTATTGGACTTGCTATTTGGAGTCCTGATGAAAGTAAAGAATTGAATGTTGGTGATGCTATAAAAATCATAAACCCACGTGTTAATTTCAATGGAGATAGTTATGAATTAAGCATTAACAGCAGTTCTAATATTACAGAACCTAGTGATAGTGATATTAAATCATTACCTTCTTTTGAAGAAATTCAAGATTCAGTTTATGTTTTAAAAACTTTAGATGAAATTGAAGACGATGATACTAATATTAGAATTTCTGGTCATTTAAATAATATAAATGCTGATAGGATTTTACTTTCTAAATGTCCTAACTGTAATAGTAAATTAGATCATGATGAAGAAGGATATTATTGTCAGTATTGTGGTGAAGCAGTAGAAACTCCAAAACATACTTTAATGCTTCCAGCTCTTATTTCAGATGATACTGGAGAGATTCAGATTACTTTCTTCGGCTCTCTAGTTGAAGAATTACTTGATAAAAGTGAAAGTGAAATAATTAATATAATATCAGAAAATGGTGATATAGGTCCTTTAGAAGGTAAAGTTGAAGATTTAGAGGGATTAACCCTTGAGATAATTGCAGATGTTAGTTTTAACGATTTTGATGAATCACTTAGATTAAGACCTAAAGAAATTCTTTCAAAATCATATTAAATTTATAAAAATAAGCGTATATGAATGAATAAATAATATGTGAGGGATTATAATGGTAGAATTAGAAGATTTACCTAATGTAGGTGAAAAAACCGCTGAAAAATTAAGAGATGCAGGATTTGCTGATATGATGAGATTAGCAACAGCTACTGCAAAAGAATTATCTGTTAAAGCTGAAATTGGTGAAGGTGTTGCTGAGAAAGTTATTGAAGCAGCACGTAAATCTGAAAAAATTGATTTTGAAACAGCTTTTGATGTTGCAGAAAGACGTAAAGATATTGGTAGAATTACCGTTGGAAGTACTGCTTTCGATGATTTGATTGGTGGTGGAATTGAAACTCAGGCTATTACAGAAGTATTTGGTGAATTCGGTTCAGGTAAAAGTCAAATTTCACACGAACTAGCTGTAACAGTTCAATTACCTCTTGAACAAGGGGGATTAGATGCTGAATGTGTTTATATTGATACAGAAAACACCTTCAGACCAGAACGTATTCAACAAATTGCTGATAGATTTGGGCTTGATCATGATGAAGTTTTACAAAAAATCCATATTGCAAGAGCATTTAACTCTTCTCACCAGTTATTAATGGCTGAAAAGATTAATGAACTTATTCAAGGTGGATGTAATGTTAAACTTGTTATTGTAGATTCATTAATGGCTCACTTCAGAGCAGAATATGTTGGAAGAGAATCACTTGCTGTAAGGCAGCAAAAACTTAATCAACATTTACATGTACTTCAACAATTAGCAAATACTTATAATTTAGCAATATTTATTACTAATCAAGTACAAGCTAGACCTGATGCTTTCTTTGGAAGCCCAACTAAAGCTACTGGTGGACATGTTTTAGGACATGCATCTACTTACAGAATCTGGCTTAAAAAAGGTTTGGCAGGTAAAAGAATTGCTAGACTTGTTGACAGTCCTCATTTACCTGAAGGTGAATGTGTCTATAAAATCACTAATGAAGGTGTAATTGATTAAATATTTTTTTAATATTTTTTCTTTTTTTTAACTTTTTTTTAAATTTAGCACAATTATAAATAATTTTTAATTTAATTAATTTTATAAAATATTTCTACTTATTTTCCTTTATTTAAGCATTTAATACAATATTTTTATTAATTTTACTTTCTATATATTTATATAAAATAAAAATTATATTTTAATAAAAATATTAAGTGGTTTAATGTCTTTAATTAATACATTTGTTGTAGTATTTATTATTATTTTTCTAGGTTATTTTTCAAAAAGAATAGGTCTTTTAAAGGTAAATGATGTAGAGATTTTAAATAAAATAGTAATTAATATAGCAATGCCTGCTCTTGTTTTTTATTCATTATACAATACTAATTTATCACTTATTCCTAAACTAGGACTTTTGCCCTTTGTCAATATCTTTGTTGCATTTATCTGTGCTGGAATTGTTTATTTAATACTTACAATTAAAAAAGTTGGCTATAAGAAAAAGTGGGGTATTGTACTTGTATCCAGTATGGCTAATACTGGATTTTTTGGTTTTCCTTTAATATTGGGCGTATTTGGTAATACTGGCCTTGTTAGAGCAATATTTTATGATATAGGAACTACCTTCATTTTTATAATCTTTAATATAATATTTATTTTAAGTTTTAATGGCGAATTTAAAGATCTTATTAAAAAAATTCTTACATTTCCATTATTATGGGCAGTTATTTTAGGTCTTGGTTTTAATTTTTTAAATATTCCTGTACATACTACTATTTTAACTACTCTTGATTATCTTAAAAATTTAACTATACCACTTATTATGATTTCACTTGGTTTATCTATTGAATTTAAAGGGATTAAAAATCGTTTTAAAGTATCTATATTTACTTCATTTATTAAACTAATAATTGCCCCTTTAATTGCAATATTGGTACTTATGATTTTTAATATAAATGGTTTTGAAGGCCATATTGCTATTATTGAAGCTGCAATGCCTCCTGCAATGTTATCACTTGCTCTTGCAGTAACTTATGATTTAGATTTTCATTTAACTTCTGACTGTATTTTTATTGACATGCTTATAAGTCTTATTAGCTTACCTATTTTAATGTCAATTCTATAATGATTTTTAATTTTAAAAATTTTTAATTATATCATTTTTATATAATTTAATAATATTTACTATAATAATGTACAATCAGTGAATATTTTTATAAATTTAAGTCTTTTTGACTCAATTTGATTAGATAGATTATAATTTGTTTAGTATTCTTGCTTATAAAATAAGTAATATTAATTCTATATATTATTTATTATAATATTATTGTATAGTTGTATTTTTCCTACTTTATACTAGTTTATTAATTGATTTAAAATACTTTAATTTTAATTTTTTTTATTAATTTTTTATATTTTCTCTTAAATATAATTATATTTACTTGTCTTAGTAAAATAATCATTTAAATTCATTTTTTTATCTTAAAATATTTTTTCTTAAAATCACTTATAAACTATGTAAAAACTTTATTTTACTTAAATTTAGATTTATAATCATTTATATTTTAATAATAAATTGTATTGTCATTATTTTATTTTAATAACCTTAAATTGCTCTTAATTAAATTATAATATATAAAGCTTACTTAATTTTTTTAATAGAAAGCTTTATTAATATTAATCATAAACATAAATTTATCTAAGATTTTTATTTTTATAAAATATTAGATAATGTCACATACTTGTACAAGGTGATTTAATGGCAGAAGAAATAAATAATGAAAACGAAGAATTAAGGATAGGAGTTTACGTCTGTCACTGTGGTGTAAACATCGCTGGTGTTGTTGACGTAGAAGCTGTTGCTGAATACGCTGGTACCTTACCAAACGTAGTTCTTTCAACTGACTACAAATACATGTGTTCAGATCCAGGTCAAAATCTTATTCAAGAAGATATTAAAAAACATAATCTTAATAGGATTGTAGTAGCTGCTGGTTCTCCAAGGCTTCACGAACCTACATTCAGAAGATGTGTAGAAGAAGCTGGATTAAACAGATACTTGTTTGAATTTGCAAACTTAAGAGAACATGATTCTTGGGTACACATGGGTGAACCTGAACCTGCTACTGAAAAAGCAAAAGATTTAACTCGTATGGCTGTTGCTAAAGCAAGATTACTCGAACCTTTAACCCCATCTATTGTAGATGTGAACAACAATGCTCTTGTTATTGGTGGTGGAGTAACCGGTATCCAAACCGCTTTAGATTTAGCTGATATGGGATTCCATACCTATATGGTTGAAAGAAACCCTACCATCGGAGGAAGAATGGGTCAATTAGATAAAACATTCCCTACTCTCGATTGTTCAATGTGTATTTTAGCACCAAAAATGGTAGATTGTGGTAAACACGAAAATATTGAGTTAATTACTTATGCTGAAGTAACTGAAGTTGATGGATACATTGGAAACTTTAAAGTTACTGTAAACAAAAAACCTAGATACGTTGTCGAAGATGACTGTACTGGTTGTGGAGCATGTACTGAAGTTTGTCCTATCGAAATACCTAACTACTTTGATGAAGGTATTGGTATGACTAAAGCAGCATATATTCCATTCCCTCAAGCTGTACCATTAGTTGCAACTATTGATAAAGATTACTGTATTGAATGTAAACTTTGTGATGCAGCTTGTGAACGTGGATGTATTGACCATGATATGCAAGCAGAAGAAATTGAACTTGAAGTTGGTACTATTGTTGCTGCTACAGGTTACGATCCATATGACCCATCTGGTAAATATGAATATGGTTATGGTAGATACTCTAACGTAATTACTGCAATGGAAATTGAAAGGATGATTAACGCATCAGGTCCTACTACTGGACACGTTATCAAACCTTCAGATGGTAAATCTCCTAAACGTGTAGCATTCATACACTGTGTAGGTTCAAGAGATGAGCAAATTGGTAAACCATACTGTTCAAGGGTATGTTGTATGTATTCCATGAAAAACGCTCAATTATGTATTGACCACGAACCTGATACAGATGTTACCTGTTACTACATGGATATTCGTGCATTCGGTAAAGGATTCGAAGAATTCTACAAAACTTCTCAAGAAAAATACGGTATTGAGTTCTTAAGAGGTAGACCTGCTCAAATTATCGAAAACGATGATTTAACTTTAACTGTCAGAGCTGAAGATACTTTACTCGGTAAAGTAACTGAATACACCTATGATTTAGTTGTATTATCTGTCGGTTTATCTGCTCCTGAAGGATCTAACGAATTAAGACAAACCTTAGGTTTATCTAAATCTTCAGACGGATTCTATATGGAAGCTCACCCTAAATTAAGACCTGTCGATACTTTAACTGACGGTGTATATATTGCTGGTGTAGCACAAGGTCCTAAAGATATTCCTGATTCCGTAGCTCAAGGTTCCGCTGCAGCATCTCGTGCTGCAATCCCAATGGCTCAAGGTACAGTAGCTATTGAACCTATTATTGCAAGTTCCGATGATTCAATTTGTGGTGCTTGTGAAGTATGTGTAGAACTTTGTCCATACAGTGCTATTAGTATTGTTGATGTTGATGGATCTAAACACGCTGCAATTAATGCTGCATTATGTAAAGGATGCGGTACCTGTGTAGGTGCATGTCCTTCAGGTGCTATGGATCAATATCACTTCAAAACAGATCAAATTATGGCACAAATCGATGCTGCACTCGAAGATATTTAAGTATAGATTGGATTTTTCCAATCCTACTTTTTTTTCTTTTTATTAAAATTTTCTTTTAACGTTTTGTTACCTTAAAATGAGTTAATTAATATTTTAATTAATTCCAAACTATTTTTATACTTTATTTAATTCACTTTTCTATAGTTTAATTTTCTAAAATTTTTTTTATTCTTTCAAGTTATTTAATCTGAATTTTCACAATATTTTCAAATTTCATAATTTACATAATATTAATATAATTAAAAAATAAATATTACAATATATACAATAATTTTTATCATTAATATTTTAATGAATTAAATAATTATTAGAAATTTATATTAATTTTAAATTAGATTTAAGGACTAATTTTTAGTTTATAAACAAATTTTAACGTTATTAATATTTTAAAAGTTTAAGGAGTAAATAAATGTCAAATCAAGAATATATTAATCAATTTCAAACTTCTATGAAAAATCATAATGAGTGGATGAAAAACAGTATTAACCTTATTGCAAGTGAAAATATTACTAGTCCAGATGTTCATACAGCAATGGTTTCAGATTTAGCACACAGGTATGGTGAAGGTAAATCTCATGAAAGATTATATGAAGGATGTCAATATCTTGATGAAATTGAAGATTTAACAATTGATTTAAATAAAAAATTATTCGATGCTAAATATGTGGATGTTAGAACTATATCTGGTGTAACTGCTAATTTAGCTGCATTTTTCGCTTTCACTAATTTCGGTGATAAATTACAGGCTTTGGAAGTTCCATTTGGTGGACATATTTCTCATGCAGGAGTAAGTGCAGCAGGTATTCATGGTTTAGAAACTATCTCTCATCCATTTAATCCAGATATAATGAATATTGATATTGACAAAATGCAGAAAAAGATTCTTGAAGAAAAACCAAAAGCGGTTCTTTTCGGTGGAAGTTTATTCTTATTCCCACATCCAGTTGCAGAAGCTCGTGAAGCAGCAGATGAAGTTGGAGCTAAAATATTATATGATGGGGCTCATGTTTTAGGTCTTATTGCAGGAGGCCAATTCCAAGATCCTTTAAGAGAAGGTGCAGATTTATTGATGGGAAGTACACATAAATCCTATCCAGGTACTCAGGGAGGAATTATTGTATCTAATCATGAAGAATACAGTGACATAATTGATGATGCAGTTTTCCCTGGTGTTGTAAGTAATTATCATTTTCACCATATAGCTGGTTTAGGTATTGCTGCAGCTGAAATGTTAGAATTTGGTGAAGCATATGCTAAACAAATTATTAAAAATGCTCAAGCATTAGCTTCAAGTTTATATGAATTAGGTTTTAATGTTTTATGTGAAGATTTAGGATTTACCGAGTCACACCAAGTTGCTATGGATGTTTCAGATATTAAAAGTGCTAGTGTACTTGCAAAACAATTAGAACAAAATAATATTATATTAAATAAAAATCTTCTTCCTTGGGATGATGTAAATAATAGTGATAATCCGTCTGGTATTAGAATAGGTACATCTGAAATTACAAGAAGAGGAATGAAAGAAAAAGAAATGTCTGAAGTAGCAGAATTTATTAAGAAAGTAGCTATGGATGATAAAGATGTTACAGAAGAAGTAACTGAATATATGTCAGATTATACTACTGTTCATTATGCATTTAATGAATCTGAAGCATATAACTATATTCAATTCTAATTTCTTTTTTTATTTTTTATAATTTTTTTATTTAAGATTTTTAATAGTTAATTTTAATAATTTAATTCAATTTAATTGTCTATTTTAATTTAGATATAATTTCAATTTAATGGTTTTATTTAAAAAATTCTTTAGGAGATATTATGCGTATAGCTTTTGCCTTTACAGGAGCAGGACATTTACTTAAAGAAAGTGTTGAAGTTTATGAGTCTCTTGCAAAAGATCATGATGTAAGTGTTTTTTTATCAAATGCAAGTTATGAAGTATTAAAGATGTATGGTCTTTATGAAAGGGTAGAAAAATATACAGGTTCTAGATATTGTGAATTAGAATCAGATTCTAATCAAAAATACAGTTTTCCAATAACAGGTAGATTATCTCTTGGAAATTATGATTTATTAGTTGTATCTCCTACAACTGCAAATACTGTTTCTAAAATAGTTTATGGAATTTCAGATACTCTTGTAACTAATGCAGTTGCACAAGCTGGAAAAGGTCGTGTTCCAACATTAATTGTACCTGTTGACATTGTCTCAGGGGATATTGATACAGTCCTTCCTTCTAAATTAGAATTATCTAAGTGTGAAAAATGTGACCCTTGTACCTCAGCACAGGTATGTCCAGAAGATGCAATAATATCACATAAGGAAATATCTTTACTTAAATGTGTAGGTTGTGGTTTATGTAAAAATTCATGTCCTTATGATGCAATATCTGTTGGAAAAATAATTCAATTGCATATGAGGGACATTGATATTGAAAATACTAATAAACTTAAAAATATGGAAGGGATTAAGGTTTTAGAGCATCCCGATGAGATTATTCCATACATTAATGAAAATATTCTTTAAATTTATTATTAATTTAATTTACTCTATAAACCTAATTTTATCATCTATTTTTATGTTATTTTCATTTAAATATCCATATTCAAATTCTATAAAATAAGATCCTTTCTTTTTGGGTCTATAATATTTCCAAGGTTCTAAACTTACAGTTTCATAAATCTTTAAATCTTTATCGACAAATACCACATCAATTGGAATTTTCATAAAATAACTATGTATTGAGGAGTTTTTATAGAGAAAATTATCAGGTATATTGAAGATGAGGGGGTATTTAACTTTATCTTTAAACATAAGACCTTTAAATCTTTTATAGAAACTATCATATACTTCTATTTTTATAATATTTTTTAAATCCCCATTTTTTCCATAGATGGAAATTTTTTTAAATTTAGAAATATTATCACCTAAAATTTAAATATGAAATTCAATCTTTAAATCTTTCAGTTTTTTTAAATTAAAACTATTTTTCATTTAAAATTTATTCTTCTTTTTTTTTTACTTAGGTGATATTTTTATTTTTAAGAATTTATTTGATTTTTATTTTTTAAATTCCAGTATTTTTTAAATTTCTTTTATAGATAATAGTAAACTTATTATATAGATTATTAATAAAAATAAATCATAATAAGTTAAATAATATATAATTTTAAAAAATTGATTAGGGAGTCTAAATTCCATTATTTAGTTTAAATAATCTTAATTAGAACTATAATTTGATTAAATTTAAGATATGGTGGTTTTATTAAATTTCCTTTTAGTTTTTAATATTATATTAAATTTATTTTTATAAACAAAATAAAAATTTCAGATTGTCTAAAATAAAATTGTTTTATTTAAATAATCTTATGGTTTAATTGATTGAAAGTTACTCAGTGTGTGTGTATGAAAATATTATGATATGTCTTGGAATTAATTTAGTTTCATTTTTCATATTTTGTGAGTGATTAAATTGTAGGTATTATTGAATCATCTATGTTTTATTTTAGCTAAATTGCATTTACTTGATTTGAAATTCTAATGTGATTTTAAATCAGTAAATATATTTTAAAAAAATAATTTTCATTTTACATTTGTAAATTTTTCAATTTTAATTATTTATGGGAGAAGAAAAAATGCCAATAGAAGAGGCAGAAAAGTCATATCAATTTAAACAAATAGATAAATCTTCTCATGAGTTTTGGGAAGATAAAGCAGTTTTTTCAAAAGTAAATAAACTTAGAAAAAATGGACCTCAATATTCATTTCTAGATGGACCGCCATATTGTAGTGGTAAAATCCATTTAGGTACAGCTTGGAATAAAGTTATTAAAGATACTTTGTTACGTTTTAAATCAATGAATGGATATTCTCTTAGACGTCAGGCTGGATGGGATATGCATGGTCTTCCTATTGAACATAAAGTAGAAGAGTTAATGGGTATTAAAAGTAAACAGGAAATTGAATCTAAAATAGGTATAAGTAATTTTGTAGATAAATGTAGAGAATTTGCTTTTAATAATAAGTTGGCTATGACAGAACAATTTAAATCCTTAGGAGTTTGGATGGATTGGGATGAACCATATATGACTCTTGATCCTAATTATATGCAATCTGCATGGTGGACATTAAAAAGGGCACAAGAGAAAAATCTCCTTACTAATGATAAAAGGGTTATTAGTTGGTGTCCTCATTATGAAACAGCACTTGCAGCTGCAGAATTAGATTATGAAGAAAGAGTAGACCCTTCTATTTACATTCAATTTAAATTAAAAGACTCTATTTTAACTGAGGTTGAAAACCCTGATAATTTAGAAGAATATATTTTAGTATGGACTACTACTCCATGGACAATTCCAGCTAACTTAGCTATTTGTATAAACCCAAGTTTTGATTATGATTTTATTTCAATTGATGGAAAAATATATATTCTTGCAAGTGAACTTGTAGAAAGTGTTTTTGGTAGTGAAAAGACAATTAAAAAACATAAAGTTTTAAAAGAAGACTCTGATGAGGAAGAGTATGATATTGTTAAAGAAGTAATTGTTAACTATGAAATTCTTAAAACAGTTAAAGGGGAAGAATTACTAGGTAAAGATTATATTTATCCATTACTCAATCAGGTTCCAGCTCACGAAGAATTTGATAAAATTGAAAATGTACATAAAATATTAGCTGGTGAACATGTAGAACTTTCAGAAGGTACTGGTTGTGTACATACTGCACCAGGTCATGGTCCAGACGATTTTAATATTGGAAAAGAATTTGACCTTCCTATTTTCTGTCCTGTTGATGAAGGTGGAAACTTTACCTCTGATGCTGGAATCTATGAAGGTCTTTATACTAAAGATGCAGATGTGAAGATTATTGAAGACTTGGTCAACCAAGGATTTATGCTAAAACATGAAACCATAGAACACAGATATGGGGTCTGTTGGAGATGTAAATCACCTATTCTTTATAGGGCAACTGAACAATGGTTCTTGAAGGTTACTGATATTAAGGATACAATGTTGTCTCAAATTGAAAATGTTGACTGGGTACCAAAATGGGCTGGTGAAGGAAGGTTCCATGATTGGGTAGCTAATGCTCAGGACTGGACTATTTCAAGACAAAGATATTGGGGTATACCAATACCTATTTGGGTCTGTCCGGATTGTGGTGAGATTAAAGTAATCGGTTCAGTTGATGAGTTAAAAGAAAACTCAATTAGTGAAATTACAGAAGTGGATTTATCTAAATTAGTTCACAGGCCTTTTGTTGATGAAGTCAAATTTAAATGTGATAAATGTAGTAGCCAGATGAGCCGTATACCTGATGTTTTAGATGTATGGATTGATTCAGGTGTTGCAGGTTGGGCAGCTTTATACTATCCACAGGAAGAGGATAAATTTAATAATTGGTATCCATATGACTTTATCTGTGAAGGACACGACCAGACTAGAGGATGGTTCTATTCACAACTTGGTACTGGTGTTATCTCAATGGATAGAGTACCATATAACCAGGTTTTAATGCATGGATTTGTATTAGATGAAAACGGTAAAAAAATGAGTAAATCTCTTGGAAATGTAGTATCTCCTGAAGAGGTTATAGAACAATATGGTGCTGATGTACTTAGGTTTTATCTTTTATGGGCATGTAAACCTTGGGACGATCTTAAATTTGTATGGGACGAATTAAAGAATGTTAATAAAATGTTTAACATTTTATGGAATGTTTATGTCTTTTCAACAACATATATGTCATTAGATAATTTTGATCCTGTTAAATGTAGTGAAAATTCAATGAACCTAAGAGATGAAGATAGATGGATTATATCAAGGGTTAATACTCTTACTAAAGAGGTAG